>DOXE01000238.1 GCA_003519205.1 Chloroflexota bacterium | reverse complement strand
ATAACAACTTGTTTGCCAATAACCAAATGGCCGGCATTGGTCTCATGCCCAACGAACAAACGGACGAAGATTACTCCGGCGCTGATATCGTCGAAGCGATCCGCGTTTACAACAATACCTTCTATGGCAACGATTTCGGCATTTCCGGCGGCGATAATCTGGTTGCTTTCAACAATATCATTGTTAAATCGACGACATTCGGCGTCTCAAGGGTGCAGGGAAAGGCGGGCGGGAACTCGGTGGTTGCTTATACACTTTTCCACGGAAACGGCACTGACACTACCCAAAGCCAGCTTGGCGCTGGTAATTTGTTTGGCCAGAATCCACGCTTCGCCGGCCCACCTAATCCTGGACCCGACAGTCAATTCGGCACCCTGGACGACGACTTTTCGAGTCTCATCCTGCAAGACAACTCACCCGCCATCGACGCTGGTGTTACGCAATATACCACTTTTGATGGCGAGTTAATTCCACAAACGCCCATTTCATTCGATGGGGCTGCCCCCGACCTTGGTTGTCAAGAGCATAATCTTCTTCCACCTTCCCCAACATCTAATCAAGGGGCCGAAATTTGGATACCAATCCTTTTTGTTAACAGCGACTCCGCCTACAATTCGCCTCAAATTTTCTGTGGCCAGTAATGCTGTCTACACAAAAAACGCCACGCAACCAATATGATGCGTGGCGTTAAGGTTCTCCAGTATGTCTCGCCAATGGGCGAACCATTACGGGATATTGTGGGTCATTTCCTTTCCTTCATCCGGCAGTTGAGTTGAATCTTGAATTACATCCTCTTTCTTCCTCAGTCGCTCATATGCTGAGGTCAATGTGTTCCTAGCCTGTTGCAACCCCGCCCGAATCCGGTTACCAATTAGGGACTGATCATGAGGGGAGGAGCCGTATCGATAATAGTAACCACCACGTTTCTCGGCCATTCCATTTAAAACAACTCCCAAGATATTAGCACCTGCCTGCTCCAAATTGAATATGGCCTGCCTAGCCTCGTCACGCCGCGTTTTCCCTGCCGAAATTACTAATACCACCCCATCCACGAGCCTGGATAAAATGGCGGCATCGGTGACGTATGCGGCCGGTGGGCTGTCAAAAATGACCACGTCTGCCTCAGAATTTAAAGTATCGACCAACTTCACCATGCGCTGCGAGCCCAGCAGTTCCGAGGGATTTGGGGGTGGTTCACCAGCGGTGAGCAACTGAAGCCCCTCTACCTTTGTATCGAAGAGATGGATTTTTTTCTGAGATTCTGGTTGACGAAGCTGTTCCGTTAAACCGTTGCTATTGGAAACGCCGAAGATCTCGTGCAGTTCCGAATTTCTCAGGTCGGCGTCGACAATGACAGTTCTTTTTTCATTGTGCGCCATAGCAATCGCCAGATTTACCGCCGTAGTAGATTTGCCATCACCAGGCACTGCGCTGGTCACTAATATAGCCCTTCCCGGATTGTCAATAAACATAAATTGGATGTTACTCCGAATGATCCGGTAGGATTCTGCTACTGGGGAACGGGGATCCTCTGAAACGATCATCCTTCCCTGGAATTTTCCATTACCATATTGGCCAATTGTACCTAGAGGAGTCAAATTCAGATCCTGGCTAATATCGTCTACCGTCTTAACCGTGTCATCTAGATAATCGAGTATAAAAATTACGCCTAAAGCCAATATGAAGCCAACTAATCCCGCTACTAGTGTGTTCAAACGAATAGTCGGCCGAACTGGATTAAGCCTGGCGTGTGCTTTGTCGACAACCGCGATATAGTTGGCCGACTCTTCACCGCCGATGAATTGTAGAAACCTGGCATAAGTGTTTTCCCACTCAACGAGTATACCTTCTAGATCGTTCATTTCAGCCTGGATTTGGGATTTTTCCTCGGGAGTGGGTGCAACATCCATTGCACTGGCCAACTCATCTAGCCTTGCTTGGCTAGCCTCTATCTTTTTTTGTAAATCCTGAAGCCTTTCTTGCACAAATAGCCGGGCATTTTCATCTTCCGGGCTCTGCAAAGAGGTAGGACTTATCAGGATCAGTTGCTGTGCGAGTTCGTCGGCGATGGAAATCGCTTCCTCCCGCGAGCTAGCATCAACAGATATCTCAAGCAGTTGCGTGTCCGGGACTAAGTCAACCCTCACCCGATTTCTCAGGTTTTGCCAGGCGTAGTCCAGGTCGAGGGATACAATGACAGCTTCCAGAACCGGCTGACGTCTCGCTATGTCAGCGTAAGTTAACGCCAATCTTTCGCTCGTTTGAATGTCTCGACTATCAAGTTGGGTAGCTTGAATAGACTGGCCAACGATGACGCTTGTGGTTGCCCTATATACACGATCTTGACTTTGGCTAACTACATAACCGATACCGGCCGCTACCAGAGCCGTTAGCAGTACCAACCACCATCGACGTAAAAATATGGAAATATAATGTCGGATCTCCACAAAATCGTTCAATTCATCCATCCCGTTGTAGATATCTTATCATTTTAAGGTATCTATAATACGTCTTATTCTAATTGATTTTCCATGGGACATAAAGCCCCCTATCAGGAATTCTAGAAAGCTATAATCTGGCCAGCGGTTTGCTCGACTCTTGTTACATCCCCTTAAGTTTAAATACAACAGCGACTGTCCTGAAGAGAATATAAAGGTCTAACCACAATGACCAGTGGCGGATATAGTAAAAATCATATTGCAATTTAACCAGAGCATCCTTTGCGCTATTGCCGTAGTGGTAATGAACTTGTGCCCAACCGGTGAGACCTGGCTTGACCAACAATCGGGTATCGTAGAATGGCACCTTCTCCCTGAGCATGTTGACGAAATCAGGGCGCTCCGGCCGTGGTCCGATGAAACTCATATCTCCTCGCAAGATATTTATCAATTGTGGCAACTCATCCAATCGCGCTTTTCGCAAGAATCGTCCCACACGGGTAATACGACTATCATTTTTCTTGGCCCACTGAGGTTTGCCATCTTTTTCCGCCTTGTCAACCATTGTGCGAAACTTAAAAATATAGAATGGCTTGCCCGCCCGCCCACAACGTACTTGACGATAAAATATTGGTCCGGGCGAATCCAGACGTATCGCCAGTGCTAATAACGGTAAGATCAAACCCAGAATAGGCAGCCCAAACAGGATTAGAACGATATCTATGACCCGTTTGATACCGAGTTTCATTCGCCAGAAGAGAGCCTGGCTTTGTATAGCGTGGAAGGCCCAATCGGCATCAATTTCGTTAATAGGAACCCGCCGCTTGAGCCTGATATAGAGATCAGGCATACGAATCATTCGCACTCCCCTTGCCTGGCACTCAATTAGACATTGCAAAATATCTTGGTTGATCCCTTTATCGGATGCCAATATGATTTCATGAGCTCTGGTTTCACTTATCAATCTAGGCAGATCCTTCAAATCACCAATTACGGTTAAGTTACCTGTTCCAGATTCGGGCTTGGTCAGATCGTCTTCGACATGTCCCAACACTTCGAAATTAAGTTCAGCTTTTGATTTGAGCAAACCTGCTATGGATTTTGCCTGCTTTCCCGTACCTATAATAAGTACACGATAGTGAAACGCTTGCAATCCCGAGATCTTAATATAAAACAATCGCCAGCCAGTAACCGCTGGAATTGCTATTACAAGGGAAATTAGAACTAATAGAGATGATGCAGGATTAAGCAGAAGAAACGAGATCGGCAAATAGACAATGAAACTTAATTGCCCAGTTGTGAGGATCCGGGTTACGGTCAAGTATTTACTATAGGAAGTGGGGATGTCATAAAGATCATTGAGGAAGGAAATCCCCAACCAGATTCCAAACCAGGGAATTAGCCAATACCAACGATCAAGAACCTGCTGGATATTCGAACCAGAGTTCGTAACCCAATCCCTTAGAAGGATTGACGCTACTGTCGCCAGTGCAAGCAGAAAGGTGTCAATCATAATTAGGACCAAGCGACGTTCGGAAAAAGGCGCTTGAAAACCCTGATGCCGATTTCTGATCCCACTAACAAAGGCATCGATTCTATTCACACCAACGACTGATTGGAACACATTATGACTTATCTTCTCACTCATGATTTTGTTCCTTGCAGAATTCGCAATGGCTGACTTGGTATCAAGTACCTCGATAAATAGTTAGCCAACGTAGCTGTCTAATTGACACTCCTTGGAAGGAGTGGATTGATGATAAGGTAGAATTATGTGCACGTGTTTCAGGCGAAATCACGTCGAAATAAAAGACTTTATTGGCACTTTTTTGGAATTATCGCATTCTTGCGAGACTAGAAGGACGAGGTTGCCACCGATTGTGGGAACTGGTTAGCTTGTCTGACGAGCAGAAACGTTATTCAAGGCGTAGGTTTATCTGATTTCTGCTTGATCAACCAGCATATGAATAAGACAGTAAACCTTGCCACTCAAAGAAGCTCTTTGCAGCTACCAAGTCACCAATCCCCCCTAAAAAGACGAATTCATACCCTGTAACGGTGGATTAAACCGGCGCTGTGCCGCCGGTGATAAAGCCTATAGTTGACAGCTTGACCTATATCTAGCAAAAAAACCGCGGTTAAGGCAGCAACCCATGCAGCAGATCATGTAAGGAATGGGTTTGTGATCTTATGACGATAGGCAACTTCAACTGCAGAAATGGACAAACCATATTGACCATAAGCTTCAATTAAGTCTCATCGCAATGTTAGGAAGCAGAATATAGTTCTTTGTATAAGGACTCGATCTGCTCAACCATCCGTTGCTTGGAAAAATAGCAAGAATGTTGTTGAGCAACATGCCCCATTTCATTACATTGCTTCTCATTAATGAGTAAATAGAGAATATGCTTTGCCATTTCCGAAGGTTGGTTCGGAGTCACAAGAAAACCAGTTGTCCCATTTATCACAACATCGCTCGCACCATCAACGTTGTTGGCAACAATTGGTTTACCAGCACTCATCGACTCAAGAAATGCTATGGGTAACCCCTCCCAAAGCGAGCTCATAGCTGTTACTGTCAATATGGACAGAATTCTGTCAACGTCATTTCTGAAACCCAGTAGAAAAAAGCTCTCTTTCAAACCAAGTTCATTGATCAATTGTTCGCATTCAGAACGTAACGAGCCGTCACCGACAAACAGAAACTGAACATTTGTATAGCCTTTTCTTACGATAGCTGCGGCTCGAATGAAATCTAAGGGATTCTTTTGCTTATCTAAACGACCAATCATCCCTACAAGTTTGCAACCTGGATCTAAACCCAATTCAGAGCGCATTTGTTCATCATTGACAGGTTGCCGGAATTTTTCCAGTTCGATTCCGTTATAGATCAGGGTAAACTTATCTTCCCCAGCTATGCGGTGAGCTTGACCTTTTTTTATATCTGGCTTGGATACAGTGATTAATCGGTCAGTAAACCGCGCACAGAGTCGCTCCAAGCTTAGGTATAGCATACGCGTTGCTGCTGACATCTCTTCCTGCAAACCCCAACCGTGAACATGATGGATAATCAAGCGAGTCCCCGCGGAGCGAGCCGCTAAACGTTTAACTACCCCGGCTTGTGAGGAATGAGTGTGCACGATATCATAGTTGCCCCGGATTATAATCCGCCGTATGCTCGCAATCGCCTTCGCATTTACGATTGGGTTTATGTGATTGATCAGAGTCGGAACTATTTGAGTAGGAATGCCTTTTTCGTAGGCCAAGTACGTTACATCATTTCTGCCTTCGGGCACCGGACCTGACAAGATCTGTACATCAAAGTCGGGATGGTTATTGAGGTGGCTTCCGATATCTAGGACAACGTTTGTGGCACCTCCTGTGGCCAACCCGGTGATAACGAGCAACACACGGATCTTTCGGGAGGCAATGAGTGACGTATACTTATGATGAGTGCCCTGATTTGCTCCAATGTGTACTTCCATGGTTAATTTATTGGCCTCTCAACGACAATTAGAATTACCTACGACCAAAAAACCGGAAACATTCACTCGGATGAAAACGAATATGGTAAGGAGACACCTAAATTATGCGACGACGTGGCTAC
>DOXE01000028.1 GCA_003519205.1 Chloroflexota bacterium | reverse complement strand
CGAAGAAGAATACCAGATCGTCGACCCGGAATCGGGCGAGCTTCGTTCCTATATCACTCAGAGCCTGGAAGAAGAATACCGGGTGCTTCGCGAGTTCGATTTCGAGCCGCGTGTAAGGCAATCCATCATCGAAATTGGCACTAAGGTCTGTCGTACCCCGATTGAAGCGGGGGAAGAATTGGTAAAAATCCGCCAGGGCGTAGCTGACCTGGCAGCTAAGAATGGATTACGTATATTGGCGGCTGGCACACACCCATATTACGCCCCGCAAAGTCAGGAAGCAGAACCCATTCACGAATCGCTTATGGGCGTCAAATATGACGATCGAGATTTAATCCAAAAAAAACTGACTTTCAGCACCCACGTTCACATCACTGTCGAAGATAGGGAATTTCTAATCGATGCCATGAACGTATCCCGATACCTGTTGCCTCACGTCCTGACCCTATCGACTAGCTCACCTTTCTGGATGGGGCAAGACACGGGTTTAAAGTCCTATCGAAATTTATTCTTGCGCAACTTTCCGCGAACGGGTATTCCACGCGTTTTCTCTTCCTGGGCCGACTACACCCAACTAGTCGATACACTGGTGCGGACCCATTGCATCCCCGATGGACAAAATATATGGTGGGATGTCCGGCCGAACTGGTCGTACCCAACTATCGAGTTTCGCATCTGCGACGTTTGCACCCGGGTGGAAGAAGCGATCTGCATCGCGGCGATCTTCCAGGCCATCATCGCCAAGCTGTGGAAACTTCGACACGATAACATGACCTTCCGTGTCTACCCACAGGACGTGATCGAGGAAAATAAATGGCGTGCAGTTCGTTATGGTCTCGACGGCCGGTTGATAGACTTCGGCAAACAACAAGAATTGCCGGCCCGGGAGCTGATCGGCGAGTTAATTAGCTGGTTTATCGACGACGTGGTCGACGACTTAGGCAGTAGGGATCAGGTAGCGTACGCCTATCGCATTATGGAAGAAGGGACCAGCGCTGATCGCCAACTGGCCATCATGAAAGAGACAGGGGATCTCAAGGCTGTCGTTAGCGAGTTAATTAAAGAGACCAATGAGGTTTACGGAACGTAAAACATGATATGCGGCGAGTGAGGCATGATACGTAACGATAGGCGTAATATGTAATAATTGACAACTATTGGAACTTCTTGGGCTCGAACCGCGTTAAATAGTCATAAGCAGGCTGAAAACACAAATTTTTTACCAGGCTCTGCTAGAACATTATAAACTATTTTACCGGAGGTGAAGCCGTGAAGAAGAGTTTAGTTATTACTGTCATAATCCTACTGTTTGCGTTCCTCGCCGTCTCGCCCGCAGGGGCCCAAGATCCAGATTTCCCGAGACCGATCCCGCCAATACCACCTGATTGGAATTTCGAAGGTTTGACCATCGAATACCAAAGGGTGAACGTGGAGATCGACGATCAAGTGGCGACGACCCATATCGACCAGTTATTCGTCAACGACAACGATTGGATGTTAGAGGGTATTTACCTCTTCCCGTTGCCACAAGGGGCGGCCGTGAGTGAGTTGACCATGTGGGTAAATGGCGAGCCCATCGAGGCCAAGATCCTGGAGGCTGGTGAAGCCCGTCAGATATATGATGAGATCGTGCGCCAGTTGCGGGATCCGGCCTTGTTGGAATATGTTGGAACCAGCGCCATTCAAGCCAACGTCTTTCCGATTCCAGCCCATGACGAACGGCGCATTGAGATCGAATATTCCCAGGTCCTGCCGGCCGAAAACGGATTGATCCACTACATTTATCCCCAATCAACCAACTTGTATACCAATACGCCCCTGGATAACCAAAGCATCCGTGTTGAGGTACGTTCTGACGAAGAGATCAGGGCCATTTATTCACCCAGCCATCAAGTAGCCATCGATCGGGATGGAGACTTTCGGGCTGTCGTCGGCTATGAAGACTCAAACGTAAAACCCGAAGATGATTTCGAGCTGTACTACTCGGTGGCACCAGAAGATATCGGCCTCAATTTACTGAGTTTCAAGGAATCGGGCCAGGACGGATTCTTCTTATTGCTTGTGGCGCCAACGGTAGAATCCAATGCAGATGGAGTGGTCGCCAAAGATGTCATCCTGGTGCTCGATACCTCGGGCAGCATGGCCGGCGAAAAACTAGCCCAGGCTAAGGATGCAGCAACTTTCGTGGTCGATAACTTAAACAGCCGCGATAGGTTTAATATCGTCGCTTTTAACACTGGCGTCCGCAGTTATGGCCGCGAGCTGTTACCTGCGTCTGAGGCAGGTGATTACCAGCAATTCATTGATAGCCTGGAAGCATTAGGTGGGACCAATATCAGCGGGGCACTGCTGGAAGCTGTTGCTCAGGCTGACCAGGAACGGCCGACGACCGTCATCTTCCTCACCGATGGTCTGGCGACGGAAGGCATCGTCGAAACCCCCTTGCTGCTCGATTCAGTTGAAGAGCAGACACCCCAGAACGTACGCATCTTCGCTTTTGGGGTTGGCGACGACGTCGATACTTTGTTATTGGATAGCCTGGCCCAAAATCATGGCGGAACCACAACTTACGTCCGGCCGGGCCAGCAGATCGACGAGGCGGTCAGCGCCTTTTACGCCAAGGTTAGCACGCCAGTATTGGCCAATATCGACCTCGACTTCGACGATATCGTTGTCGAACAGATATATCCCCAATCATTGCCAGATCTTTTCGCCGGCACCCAATTAGTGGTCGCCGGCCGTTACCGCGACGGTGGGCCAGCAACCATCACCCTTACTGGAGAGGTAAATGGTCAGGAACAGAGTTTTACCTACGAAGATAACTTCTTCCGTAACAGCGGTGGCGATGATTTCATCCCCCGGCTGTGGGCAACTCGAGCCATCGGTTCCTTGCTGACCCAGATCCGTTTGAACGGTGAAGATCCTGAGCTGATCCAGAGTGTGATTGATTTGAGCATTCGTTATGGCATCATCACGCCCTACACTAGCTACCTGATTGAAGAGGATGATATCTTCACTCAAACCGGCCGGCGGATAATAATTGAAGAAGCCGAGGAAATATTTGCTGCTCCGGCCGAAGTGAGTGGCGGCGCCGCAGTTGATATGGCCTCCGAACAGGGCGCGATGGCGGAAGCTGAAGCCCCCGTAGCCATGCCAACTTCGACCATTATCGCCAAAGATGGTTCCATCATGACCGTCGGCGATGTCGTTCAAACGGTGGGTAGCAAGACTTTTGTCCTCCGGGATGGTATCTGGATTGATACCTCATTCAATGCCGACAGCCACCAACCGCAGGAAGTTGGTTTCGCGACCGATGCCTACTTTGAGTTGCTTTCGGCAGCGCCCGAAGTTGGCCAGTTCCTGGCCCTTGGACCACAAGTGCTGCTGGTATATGACGACGTGGCCTATCAAATTGTCGAGGGCGCAGGGCAAGGGACGATCACCTTACCTGATAGCCGGCCACCCGACGAAAACCAATCACCCGGAGGCCAAACGAATGGCTTAGAAAATGAGAATCCGGTTGAACAACCGGTTACTCCTGAGCCAAATGTAAATGAAAACGAGAGCTCACCAGCATCCGATAATGACCAAGGAAACGGATTGGGTTCAAGTCTATGCGCATCTGCGGCAATAGCTCCCCTACTCCTGATTGGGCTCGTCGCAACGATGAAACGGCACAAATCATTGGCTAAAGACAAATAATTTAACTGGAAATTGTCAGGCCAATAAGAATCGTCACAGGGTGCTAGCAAAGAATCAAAAGGCACCCTGTGGCTTTTTTCTGCAAAACGCTGAATGTTCCCCCGAGCCCCGAAGCTAAGTCTACCACCAGGTTCTGAATGATTGGGTAGCTATTCCAATGGTGGCCCCACCTGGCGCGGAAGCAGTGACGATGATCTGGACTTTTTGTCCCGGCTCAACATCTCGCAGCGGCAGTTCACCTTGAGTATGGCCCGCCCCATCCGTATCCGGCAACCTAACTGTTTCGGTTACGCCGTTATATGTCAATGCCACTTCTACACCCGTACCTATAACAGGTCGCTTCCCTTCGGGTGTTTGTACATCGACGAATAACGCCTGCTGCTCATCGGCGAAGAGAATTGGCGCTCGAAGATTTGCAGAGACCATCGCCTCACGCACGGCGGCCGAGTCTAAAGGTCGGTTGCGACCGGGATCGTCAAAGATGCCCACCTGCCTGTAATGGGCTTCGCCTAGAGGCCCGACCTGAACGCGATAACCAAGAGGAGCGTCCGGGTGCCATTCTAATCTGGCATTTTGGAAATATTGGACCCGTGTGCCACCTTCGTCTATCTCCTGTGAAATAGGCGGTCCAAATAATGACGCTCCCTGTGATGCTTGGTAAAAAGCTAAAAACTCATCTTTAACGATCAGTTCTTCTTTGGATGCGATTTGCGCTTGGTCGTTACCCGGCACATAAAAAGCCCATTCGCCCAAAGGAAAAATAGCCACATGTTCCAGCGTTGTATCATACTCCAACCTCATCCGCTGAAAGTATTGTACAAGCCGGCCACTATCCTGCTCAGTAAAAGGTTCGGCAAGGGCATTCCCAAAGACCCTCAAGCCACCATATTCTTCATAAAAAGACTGAAAATTAGTGGCAACCGGAACTCCAATTGTCGAGCTAACGTTCTCTTGAATGCTCTCTGCCCGGTCGACCTCACAACCGGCCAAAAGCAGTAAACTAACGATAGCCAATAAGAATAGGCCGGGTATTCGTGCTCTACCGGTGATACCTATTCTCCTAACCATGGTTTCTCAGTCGCCAATTGAGGCCCAATTCTGCGAGCTCAATAAGCATCTTGCTCTAGTATTTCATGCTCTTCGCGCAGACGAAGATAACTATCATAACGCTCAGGCGATACTCGACCATCCGCGACCGCAGCCAGGACGGCACAATTCGGTTCGTGCCGGTGCGTGCAATCACTGAATTGGCAATTGGCAACCAGGGGTTCAATTTCACGGAAGTAACCATCCAGCTCACCAGGTTCCAGGTCAAAAACGGCCAGGCTACGGATCCCAGGGGTATCAGCCACATATCCACCCACATCTAACGGAACAAGCTCTATATAGCGCGTCGTGTGCAACCCCTTCTCCGTTGCCCGACTCACTTCGCGAATACGCCTACCCAAACCAGGCTGGACGGCATTTAATAAGCTCGTCTTGCCCACACCAGAAGATCCGGTCAGAACCGAGATTTTTTCCCGCAACCGATCTCTCAGCTCATCGACACCATCGCCATTAACTGCGCTAGTATAAATCACTGGATAACCTATCTCCTCATAGACCCGAAACAGGGCCTTTGTCTCTCCAGGTTCGGCCAAATCTATCTTGTTGACACAAACGACAGCAGGCAACTCATTCATTTCAGCCACAACCAAGAATCGGTCAAGCTTTCGCAGGCTTGGCCTGGGTTGCCGTACAGAAAATACGAGTACAACTTGATCTGGATTAGCGACCAGCACTTGTTCCTGGTCGCTTAAAATACTTCGTTTGTCAGGAGCCGGCCGGGCCCTTGACAAAACCCGCTTTCGCACTTCCACCGACTCAATTACGCCACTCCCGTCCTTGTTAATGCTGATCTTGACCCAATCGCCGGCTGCTACCAGATCAGTGTCTTGCTTTTCCTTCTTCAATCGGCCGGGGATTTGACAAATAATTCGCCGGCCATCCTCAGTTTCGACGGTGAAGAATCCGCTCTGTGCTTTTACGACAAGTCCGGCTACCGGTTCGTTCAGATATATACCTCCGCACAAGATGTGTGGGATTCTTGAACGCTTGACCCCACATATGCAACTGCGCTACCCATTATATCCTAATTTGGCTGATTATGTAAATAGATGCTTAATAGTTCAAAAGTCCTACTACCCCAGGCGTTTTCGGAACTCAGCCGAAAGTGCCGGTACAATCTTGAACAGATCGCCAACGATGCCATAGCTGGCTAACTTAAAGATCGGTGCATCGGGATCTTTATTGATGGCGACGACAACTTTCGCCGTCCGCATGCCAGCTTGATGCTGAATAGCCCCACTGATCCCACAAGCAATATACAGATCTGGACTCACGGTTTTACCTGTCTGTCCCACCTGATATTCATAAGGTATCCAGCCCGCATCAACGGCAGCCCTTGACGCGCCCATTGCTCCGCCCAACACGTCAGCCAATTCTTGAACCGGCTGGAATCCTTCGGGGCCACCGACACCCCGGCCGCCACTGACGATGATCGTGGCATCATTCAAGCTAACCGTTCCTTCACTGCTCTCAAAACCAATGATCCTGGTTGTTAAGTCATCTTCGCTGACCGCCGGTTGAACCCATTCTGCCTGGCCACTCTTTCCCGTTGATTCGGCCGGTGGAAATGCATGGCCCCGCAAGGAGATGATCTGTGGGCTACTGGTCACAAATGCGTCGGCCAGCAACTTCCCGGTGTAGACCGGCCGGGTAACCACCAACGTACCATTTTCCACTTTCAACCCAATGCCATCTGGTACAAGGCCAGCGTCAAGCTCAGCAGCTACCCAGGCAGCCAAGTCACGCCCTCTAGTCGTCGCGCCGAATAGAAGAGCGCTTGAGCCTCGTTCCCTGGCTAGTTGTCCGATGAGAGGACCATAAGCCTCGACTCGAAAGTCAGCTAACGAGGTATCGTCGCAACCGATTACGGCATCCGCGCCAAGGTCGAAAGCCAATGTCGCGATATTGGCCACGTCTTGTCCTAGAATGAGAGCCACCAAGGGTTGGCCAAGGTTATCTGCAANNCCAAAATGCGGGCCTGCTCTTCGACTGTATCTGCTTCAATGATCTCTACACTCGTCTCTCTCGGAGGTGGAGCGTATACATTAGACCAATCCGCTTTGCTGGCGGGCGCACCTACCCCACCATCGACCTGCAGGTCGGCCGCGCTAAGGACCGGGATGGTTGCCCGATTGGCTTTGCGAATACCCATAAACGAGGGATAGCGCGGTTCATTGATCTCCTTAACCACGCTTATTACAACCGGTAATTGGGCTGTAACCGTTTCACGACCCTCCTCCAGCAGCCGATCGACCGTGATAGTGCCAGCCGCAGGATCGAATTCTTTAATCTGCGCGACAAATGTCAAAGGCGTCCAGCCCAATTTTTGAGCCGTCTGTACGATCGTTTGGCCCGTATCCCCGTCGATCGCTTGCTTGCCAAACAGTGCAATCTGGACATCTCCAGCCTGACGGATCGCCGCGGCCAAAACTCGAGCGGTTCCCAATGTGTCAGAGCCAGCAAATGTATCGTCGGAGACGAGGATCGCCTCGGAACAACCCATAGCCAGACAAGTCTTGAGCGCTTCCTGGCTGGATTCTGGTCCTACCGTCAAAGCAAGAACATCCCCACCGTGAGCTTCTTGAAGACGAATGGCTTCTTCGACAGCGTATTCATCCCAAGGGTTCAGGACGTTTGGTTTGCCCCCTGGATCATCCCAATTTACGTTGCCATTCTCGACTGAAAAAACAGCCGTGGTACTTGGCGTTTGTTTGATGCATACGATAGCTTTCATGAGAAGTACCTCCTAACAACATCATACCCCTTGTTTTTCATCAACGAACTCTCGTCATTCAAATTTACAATCAATTAAGCATCCATCAAGCCCGGCTCGTTTATTTTTTTGAACCATTGGGCAAAGGTATCATTTTCGAATTCAAAAGTGGTTGCCCGCCAGGAAAAACTAACCATACGAACTGATTTGAGGATGGCCTTTTTCTGAGGTCGGGCCATAGCCAGGCTCTTGTGCGCAAATAGGATTCGAACGCCAGCTGCTGCCAGAATCGCCATGATAAAGGCGGCAATGAGACGCAACCATAAGGGCAACATACCAGGCAACACAAGAACGCCAGTAACAAAAAGGATGATGCCTATGCCTACTGTGGCTATCAAACCCAACCGCTGCCATCGTTCTTCCTCACCTGATTTAAGCTGTAACTCCCGGGAGCAACTCGAGCAAATAGGTACATCAATAAGGCGTGTAATTTGCCCCCGACGTTTCCTGATTGGCATGCGCTCACTTGCTGGCTGAGCGCAATGAACACAGATTTCCGGAAACAGCAGGGTATGACCAGGTCGTGCTTTGACTTTTACAGATTGGCTCATAACCTGGATCCAGGCATCACAATGGACATAGGCATCAAATGCAAGTCCNNCCGCGGCTGTTCCGCAAATAACGTTCCACGTCATATTCGTCGGAATATCCGTAAGCACCATGAATTTGGATCCCCTCGTGAGCTGCCTTGAAAGACATGTCAGTAGCATACCATTTGGCCATCGATGTTTCTCGAGTATTTCGAATGCCTTCGTTCTTAAGCCAGCCCGCTTTCAGGTAGAGAAGCCGTGCGAGATCGTACCATTGTTGTATCCAGGCGATTTTCTGTTGCACCAATTGGTGATTGGCAATCGGCTCACCAAACGTATGCCTTTCTTTTGCATACTTAAGTGATGCTTCCAAACTAGCCCGGATTAGACCAGTTGCACCTGAAGCCACGGTATACCGGCCGTTATCCAAACAACTCATGGCGATCTTGAAACCCTCACCCTCTTCGCCAATCCGGTTCGCGGCCGGCACTCGCACGTCGGCGCAATTCACCCAGCCGGTTGAGCCAGCGCGCACCCCCAACTTGCCGTGGATGTCACCAGAGGTGACACCGGGCATGTCTGCTTCAACCAAGAAGGCCGAGATGCCTTTATGGGCGGGAGTCGCACTGGGATCGGTCTTGGCAAACCATAAGAAATGATGGGCTTTCGTCGCCAGACTGATCCACATCTTCTCGCCATTAATGATATAGTCGTCGCCGTCCCGGTGAGCTGTAGAGCGTAAAGCGGCTACATCAGAACCCGCACCAGGCTCTGTCAGGCAGAATGCCCCATATTTTTCGCCTAGCGCCTGAGGGGTGAGGAGACGTCTTTTTTGTTCCTCAGTACCCCATTGCAGGAGGCCCATATTATTAAGGCCCATGTGTACCGACATCACGACCCGTAACGTCGTATCGACCCGCTCTAGTTCCTCACAAACTAACCCAAGCGTAATGTAATCGAAGCCTTGCCCACCATAACGAACGGGAATGTTTATGCCTAAAATACCCAATTCTGCCATACGAGGCAGCGTAGCTGGATTCATCTCCTGGCGGCGATCATACTCTTTAATCGTTGGATAGACTTCGCGCTCGGCGAACTCCTTGACCATTTGGGCTACACTTATTTGTTCATTAGTGAGGGAAAAATCAATCATGTGTCCAGACTCTCGAGAAACGGGGCCAGATAATTGGCTAAATTATAGCTTTATCAGGAAACCAGAGCAATGATTATAACGCTATGCGTCATAAGCCAGAAAACAAACCATTGGCGTTTGCGCCACCTCTACTGCACGGCGAAGATGAACACGCCATCGTGTTGATAGAGCAATTGCAAATCTGGATTACGCGCCAACAACCCGGGATTAAAATAGCCGCCTTTGGCGCCGACATACACGTGGGTGACGCCTTGTTGTCTTAGCCAGTCCGCTGCGGAAGGATCGCTCCATTCTTGGTTCGTTGAGGCTTCCGTGTTAAAAGCCTCGACTCCTTCTGCCAACGTCCTACTATAGATGTAATCAGCTGGCGGAGTGGTACTGGAGATCCCCGTCAGAGGCACTATCCAGGCCCCGCCGTCACTGCCAGCCCAGGTTCTTCCCAACCAAACCCAGCTACTAACGGCAACCTTGGCCGATGGGTCAAGATTTTCATTCAGCCAGGCCAAGCCTTCCATGTCCTGGGGCCAGGCCAGGACCGTTACAGGATTTAGAATGGTCATTTGTTGGCGGATACCAAGCATAAGCGCCGCAGCCAAGGCAGCTCCCGCCACAAGAACGCCTAAGGCTTGCACCGGCTTTTGTCTGCGTCGAAGCCAGCGCCAGATTTGGCCAGCGCCGATGGCCAATATGATAGCCAGCGGTAAAAAGGCCGAGATATAGGCGCTGTTTAAATTAAGCAGGCTAAATTCAGGCAAACCCAGTTTTTGACCCGACAGGAAAAGAGTAACTATTCCTCCCCAGGCTGCCAACGTCAAAGGCAACCAAGCCCAGGATTTCCCGCGAAATCCTGCCAAGGCTGCCAGAAGCACTATTGCACCAGCTAGGAGCAAAAAAGCTTGCTCCCACCCAATGGATAGATAACCAAAAGGAAAGTCATTATAACCTGGAATTGGCCGGCCTCCGATAGTGATCGTGCTGTCTGACACTAATCTAATTACGTGGGGACCAACCAAAATAGCAGTCGCACCGGCGGCAAAGGCCAGCCATCGTCCATGGCGGCCGCGGCTAATCAGCCAAGTTAAACCGGCAAAAACAAGATACAGTAAGAACAAACGAAAATGGATCAAAAACAATCCAGCCACCAGCAGGGCCAGCAACCACCAGCTTCGGCGCCAGGTTCGAGCCCCTCTTATCACCTTCCAGGTATATGCGACGGTGGCGGCCAGAACCACCACCGCCGTCAGTTGGGTCATTCTTCCCCAGGTTACGTAGTAGCCGGGAAAGAAAAAAGGCAAAGCTACCAGGAATGCCGCCAGCAAAGAAACGCCAGGCTTTCTGACCAGTAGGTAGACGGCCGAATAGGTCGCCAGGGGAACCAGAGCATTGATTAACTGGCCGAGAATGAGTAAGAGACGCGGCAACGGCACACCAGTCATCTGAAACAGGCTGGCCGATAATGTATGAAAGCCAAAATGGTACGGGAAGCGAAAAACATCCAGGTACGGTTGATAATCCTGAATAGTCTGACCATTTTCGCTCATTACCGTTGTAATGAGGGCGTGGCGGATGGAATCAACCCATGGTGGAAAAACCAAATCTCTTATAGCCAGGAGTCGAACGGCCAGGCCTACCAGTAAGATCAACAACAACAATAAATGATGCCAGGAGAAGTGTGCAGCGTGACGTGTAAGGCTTGGCCGGCCAATAGTTTGGTCGAACTCGCCGAGATTCCGTTTGATATTGAGCTTCGGGCTTACCAGCAACCAAATGACGCTAGCCCATCCGAGGATGAGGACAAGCCATAAAGACCAGCTACGCCAACGAAGGCCAAGAACCGTCGACCAAAGCCAGATTAAAGGCCAGGAAGCCAGGCCCAATGCCAGAGCCAGTCCAAGCCAGGCACCTGGATCGGTTCTTGGTACCCAACGTTTGGCGATCAACAAAATCAGACTTCCGGGCATGAAAGCAAAAGCCAGGGCCAATAATAGTAGCCCGGCATTTGTTATGACCGTGTCGACCAATGATTTAATGGCCGAAGAAGACAACAGTTGGTAACGGGTGACAAATCGCAGGTCTTGGGCGGTCGTATCCCCACCCACAATGGTCATTTCGCCATCCCCATAAACATCCAGGTCGTATCCCCATACAGAGGTATCGTTTCCGGCCGTGCCTCCGATCAGAAGCTTATATTGTTGGCCAGCAGATTCTGCCTGGGGGGGGAATCTTAGAAGAAGGCTTTGATTATGCCTTAGCTCCTGGGTCTCGAAGCTCCTAGCGGCGATCACCTCGTTGTTAGAATCGAGTAATTGCAATTCCAGGCGACCGGTGCCGTCTGCCTCCGCAGAGCGAGCGAGGATCACCTCAACTTCAGATAAACCATCGTGTTGGGGCACAAACGACTGACGGAGTTGAATAGTAGGCCCTGGAGTCGGCAAAACCGTGTTCGTTCTGGTCTGATTAATATCCACGGCGACAACCGGGGCAAACCATCCAGTCATCAAAGCCCATATCAAAAATAAACAGCCGCCTAAAAGGGTGGGAATCAAGAGCCAAAATCGGGGCCAACGGCGCTCGGTTTGTGTCGCCTCCGTCACAGATCTATCCAGAGAACTTTCAGACATAATGGGCTAATAAAGAATAAAGCCGCCCTCTCGGAGCGGCTCATACTTGTTGGCCTCAGTGGCGCCGGGTGGACTCGAACCACCGACCCAGGGCTTATGAGTCCCTTGCTCTGCCTCTGAGCTACGGCGCCAGAAGAACAGGCAGAATTATAACGAACTCGCCTAGACCTGCCAAGCAGCCACTGCTCTAACTCATATTTTTCCTTCTACAGCCGCTCGAATCGAGAAATTGAGGTTTTCGAGATAATCACATATCCCAGAAGCCAACATAATAGCATCAAGAAGCTACAATACGTAATGGGATTGGTACGAAAACCAAAAGGAACAGCACCAATGAAGTAATAGCCAAAACCCTCCGCCGGCCGTCCAATGGCGTGATGTCGTCTAATGGTTCTGCATAATATCGGCCCAATATGAAGAGCAATAAGGCCCAAAAGCCCCACATAAATGTTTGCGTTATGACAACTAAAGCAATCATGGTGACGATCACGGGCCAGAAGAACAACCTGGCTCGCTTCCCAAATAACGCATAGGCTATATGGCCCCCATCTAACTGGCCAACCGGTATCAGATTCAGGCCGGTAACCAGCAAGCCAACCCATCCAGCCCAGGCAACCTGGCTCAAGAACACATCTTCTGTGCCATTGGGCAACATTTGCCCTTTCACGGCAATCTTGGCCAAAGCGTAGAGGACCGAGTTTCCTTCCAGTGTATATCCACCATCTGGTAGAGGTTCAACCGGCGATATGGCGAGGCCGTATAGCAAAATAGGGATGGCAAAAAGCAAACCAGCCAACGGGCCGGCAGCCCCAACATCGAGCAGTGCCCGCTTGTTTTTCACCGGCGCCTTCAGGCGGATGAAGGCACCTAAAGTACCGATAGGCGGAACTGGCAAGGGGATAAAGTAAGGCAACGTAACGGGCACCTTATGATAGCGGGCAGCAAAGTAATGACCCAGCTCGTGGGCACCCAAAATGGTCATCAGGCTTAGACAATAGGGTATACCCAGCCATAAATCATCCAACCCGGGTATCCCCTCTAAACCTTGTGCGGCAAACTCGCTTAAAGTACCCACAAATAATGTAGAAAGGATGGTCGCAATAACAAGAACCAGGTTGATGATCCATTTTGAATCTGGCGGATCAAAGACTATTGGTGCGGCGACGAGGGAGATCCCATTCTGCTCCTCGCGGACGAAGGGAGTGAAGCCATGACGTTCGAACCGGCCTCGCAATTCGTCATAACAACTGGACAAATCACATAGAAACTGCCCTCGAAAGCGAATGTGACCTGTCTGAGGTCGATCT
This sequence comes from Chloroflexota bacterium, assembly GCA_003519205.1. Taxonomy (GTDB): domain Bacteria; phylum Chloroflexota; class Anaerolineae; order Promineifilales; family Promineifilaceae; genus UBA11865. Next base: position 551 of record DOXE01000028.1, on the reverse strand, counting down.
AAGGTCATGCTATCAGAGGTATAAAGATCGTTTATATCTCGCAGAAGATCTTCAGCCTGCTCCAGGGTCGCCGAAGAAGTGGGGGACTGGTACATATTAGTTAATAAACTAGGTGCTCGGTTCCTCTTTTTCTTCCTCGTCATCCCCCCAACTGATGATCCAGATACAGGCACCGGCGACAAGGATGGTCACGAGGATAAGCCAAAACCATTGCATCCCTTCCAGCCCCACATCCCTTGCTTCCCAGACGAGGATGGCAACCATACCCAGGGCTAAAACAACCCAGGCTGTCAAATTAGGGTGTACGCTAATCCAACTTTTAATGGTATTCATGATACTCCTAGTATAACCGAGGGTCTTTACTTTTCGTAGGCATCGCTGCAGCTTGCCTAGTTTCGCTTAATCTTTCGAAGTTGTAAATCTCTACCGGAGAGTAATGGTTTCATCATTAAACCTTTGTTTTCCAACGGATAGTCGGCAACAGCTTCCTGCCAAGTCTTAGGTAGTGATCTTGGATCGATGTACTCGAAGCCTTCGGCCGATAACAATTG
>DOXE01000030.1 GCA_003519205.1 Chloroflexota bacterium | reverse complement strand
CCCGGTCGCTTGAACCACCATGAAGGTTGAGCTCGTAAAGAATGCGGCCGAGAAGGTGCCCATCATATAGGCATAGAGGCCATAGACCGGGTTGACAAAGGCCAGGAATCCTTGGGCCAAGCCATCCGGCACACTCTCAATGCCTAGAACGAGCCCGGCCATGATATCTTCTCTTATCGTATGGGGATTAATGAACTGCCGTGCCATGTCGAACAATACCCATGTTGCTTCAATTCTGCATCATCAATATAGAGTCTATTCGGTCTAGTTGCTCGCTTCGGTGAAGATCAAAGTCCCGGCGCCGGTTTCCATGATCAGTATGTTTCCTTCGACGGCGATGGTACGAGCAGAGGCAAGACTATCCAGGTAACCACGCTCTTGGGCCATCACTTCCGCCGTGCACGAGTCACCGGTGCTGCCGATGGAGCTAATCGAGATGGCTGAGGTTGATCCTTCGCCAAACGTGATCGCATGCGTGGCAACGTAATCGTTGCAACCGGCCGAACCGGAGAGCGTTTCTTCGTGAAAAGCCAGGTTGATCACCGTTCCACGTATAGCATTGTCAAGCTGCCACACCGTGCCGGCGATCACGAATTGGTCCTCGGCCGTCGGCGTCACTTGTTGCGAGAGGTCAACGATCTCTACCACCTTGGCTTCTGTATCAGTCTGACCGTCGGCATCGGTGATTATCAGGTTGACCGTATAGAAACCCGGTTCGCTATAGGCGTGTTCCACTGAAATACCGAACAACGTCGTGCCATCGCCCAAAGTCCATACGTAGTTGACAATGGCCGCCTCGCCGGCCCTAGATTGGGTCGCGTCAAAGGTAAAAGGTTTGCCGACCCCGGCCGAATCGCCGCTGACGATCACCGCTGTTAGGCCCGCAGCAGTTGGTGTTGACGGCGTGTCGGTATCAGCTTCGGTCGTTTCCTCCGCTGCCGCCTCAGCCTCTTCCNNATTATCCTTTTGATTCCTGGGCCAACGTGGCAAATAACGCGATCGAACCCGGCAATGATCGCTACCTTGGCCAAAACGGTTCAGTGACGGTCTTCAAACTCACGCCGTCGATCCTTGCTGCCCAGCATCTCGCTTACGACGATAGTTAAGAATCAGGATATAAACGCTCACAATGAGTACCCAGCCAGGGAAGATGAATCGGGCTTCCCTAACTGAATTGGCGAAAAACAGGAAACCCGCCGCTACGACGAAGGTCAGGATCGATAGCCAGCGAGGCATCGCGCGCGACTTTGTCCAGATGGTACCAATCGAAAACATGTAGATGCCGGCGATGCGCAGCGCATAGTTGCCGATGATCTGGTTCATGAGGGTGAAACCGAAGATGAAGATGTCATTGTCGACTGTCTTGCCTACGGCCGAGTTTATAATGCTGAAGCTGGCACCCATCGTTGCTCCCCAGATGAAGAGCATGACGATAAGAATGATGCTACTGCCAAAGAAGATGGTGGAGAAGAAGCGATCCTCTTGTTCCCCCAAATGTTCGCGGACAACGCCCGTGAACCACAGCAGGGCGATGCCGATGAAGGGTATGATGGTTATCGCAAANNAGCCACCGCGGCCGAGCGTGGTGATCTGATTTCTTGCCGGATTCGCTCTACGTTCTCTGTGGTCATGGCACTTACCCATATTGGTTCAAATTGACCAGTTCACCTGAAAGGCCAAGGATCTATTCGACCGATAGCCGCCGGCAATTTCCTCACAATCAATCGCCCTGGCCTTGTTGTCTTATCAGATCTTTCAGTTCAGCCAGTTCGGCACGGATTGCAGCATTCTCCCTCAAAACAATCGCTATTGCATCTTCCTGGTCATCTTTCTGCATGACGAACTTGGAGGCCATAAAACTGGTCAGGACGGCGAAAATGCCGATGCCGAAAGTCATAAGCCCGATGGCCAACAGACGACCGAGATCGGTGACCGGAACGTAGTCTCCGTAGCCAACGGTGGTCATGGTGACAAANNCGCAGGATGATCAGGCTGGCGACGGTCAGTAGAACCAGGGCCAACAGCACCATTGATAGTAGAACGGTCCCAGCCCTGGTCCCGCGCCGCTTGGCAACGGACTCGTGCTGTTCGCCACCTCTCATTTCCTGGATAATGCGAAAGAAGCGGTTCAGTCGAGCCAACCTGAAGAGCGCCGTCCAGGGTAGACCGGGCACGGCCGGGATCGCCCCTAACAGATCCAACCACCCTCCTTGCCTCAGGAAGTATCTCGTTTTGCTCTGCGCCCGCCTCAAACTTACTAGAAAATCAATAAAGAAGATAAGGCATACTAGTAGATCAGACCAGTAGAGAACACTGTCCACCGCAGGGTTCACCGTTAGGATTATAGCCGCAGCCACCGCCAGGGAATAGATGGTCAACCCGAGGATAAAAAGCTCGTAATTGGTTGGGCTACCGTGGACGACAGTGACATTGGCGGCCGGGTTCTGGGTACCAGGTTCCTTGTCCATTTGCGGTTCCTCCTTCAGCTTGTCACTCCAGAAGTGCCGGTGCGCGAGAAGCCGGGGAATATTGGCAAATTCGGCCGCTCAGACCGGAATCACCTGACCAGTCCCGCAAGATAGTAGCTGCAAGCTATACTACCATCATCGCTGGCCAAGAGATCGGCGTGTTTGGATAGCTTGATCAATATGATGATCAGTGCAGAGATTCGGCCGGTTCGGCTTTCGTCTCTGGCTCTACTGCTTCAAGTCTAGCGCGTCGCTTGCCAAGCTCAAGGGCCAGCGGTATTAACACAACCAGGACGATTAGCGAATAGACTACCACCATCACAACCTCGTCGCTGCCGAAGTTCATCGTGGCCACCACCATGGCGGCGGCGATATTGNNCAGGCTGGCCAGCAAGCCGCCGGAGCCTAACAGGCCAACCACATCGCTGAAATTCAGCACCACCATTAGCACCATCAGGATCAGCAAGCTCAGGTTGGAAGCCTGGGCAAAAAAGGGTTGGACCGACGCGGCCGCATCCGGATAGCGGGCGCGCACAAACAGGCTCAAGGCCAGCGGGACTAGGATCAAGTAGACCAGCCCAGAAGCGATATCCCAGAATGTGACCGAGATATCAGTTAGCAAAATGGGCAGGGCAATCGGCAGAATGATGATCGTGGCCACGACCAGGAGCACCATCAAACCTGTGGCTGCAGCGGTATCCAGCTTGGCAAATACGGCCGTTTTGGGCAACCCCGGCGCGCCGGCCGCCAGTGACACCAACAGCAGCCCGACGGCCAGTGAGTCATCCAGGGAGAAGAGACGGATGAGCAGCAAAGCAGCGACCGGCGGGATGACAAAGTTGGCCACTATGGCGACGATCACAAAACGGGCACTGCGCAATGGCGCGGTGATTTGCTTCATTGTCAGGCTCAAGCCCATCGAAACGATTGTGCCCAGTACAAAAACCAGGCCCATCAAGTTGTAGAGCGTGTTCAGAATCTCAGTCATTGTTCTTCTCCTCTATGAAAATCCTTCACGAACCCCCCCCGTATTTTCTGTTATCTTTTGACAAACGGTGGTGGCACATAGTCGACAATTCTGTCTGGATCAGGCTGATAAACACGCACCAGAATAATCAGCTTGCCACCGGGCGTATACAGCCAGTTCCCTTCTTCTGGCTGGCTTGAGAACTTCACCACCAGCGAGCCATCTTCCTCGAAGCGCATTTTGTCCATCGTCAGTACGTAAGAGTCGAATTCATTTGGTTTCACGTGGACATTTTCATCATGAGCCGTAATGGAGTAGAAACCAATTTCTGACAGTGGCGGCAAATTCTCTTTCGTAAAAACAATGTCACCCTCACCTTCAACGAAGCTCATGAAGTAGTTTGCTTCTTCTTTCGAGTTTCCCCACAATCCAAAATTAGCCCCGGCTGCTCTGCCCATGTAGTTGCCGTCAAGGTATTCACGAGTACCGAAAATGGTGGTTGCCCCAAGATAACCATTGCCGACTTGAAGATTAGCGGCTTCTTGCCTGATAGCCGCATAAGCGGCATCAATGCCAGCCTGAACTTCGGCCGTTTGTTCTGCGGTGAGCGAAACATCCCTCATAATGCCAATCGCAGCAAAGCGCTCAAACAGAGCGGTTTCTGTGTCTGGGACTTCGGTCAGCAATTCGTTCACATACTCGACGAAATCAGGCGAGAAAGCTTTCTTCTCATCGTAGGTAGGGTAACTTCGATGTTCTTGAGGGGCGTCTACAATCTGGATGGCATCTTGAATGGCACGCACGCGCGCATACTCATCTTCATTGGCAATATCGATGCGGATCACAACGATGGCATGATCGCCCTCCATCAAGACTGGCGTGGCATCATTGTTAGGGAGCTGCTGGTGCTTATTGTAGAACACAAAACGCCCGGCCTCACCATTGTTCGCGCGTGTCCCCAGGTAGAAAAAATTATGGGTGAAGACATCGATGCATTGGTAGACAATGTACCGATCCTTGACCTCCGGAATCTCAAGGGTGACCGGACCATGAGAGATGTCGACAAACACACCCCCTGTCATTGAGGTCAGATTGGGGGCGACAATAGGCATACCGATATTTTCCCACGGGAGCTTGGGGTTCATATTCGGCTTGTTGGGGATGAGTCCCGTGAATTGAAACATCCCATTGACGGTTTTTACCTGTTCCATCAGCGGATAGGCGTATACAAAGGCATCATAGGCAATGTCCTGCAACGGTTCTTGATTTTTCATTTTTCATTCCTATAAATTTGATGATAGGGTTGAATAATTTTGGCTGTTAGGCCTTCTTAATCGCCGAAGGTTCCCACTTGCCATCGAGAATATCCTGCTCCGGCCAGTAGATGCGCAGCGCCAG
>DOXE01000061.1 GCA_003519205.1 Chloroflexota bacterium | reverse complement strand
GATGCCGTCCATTTTCGGCATCTTGATATCGAGCACGACCACGTCGAAGTCGCCCTCGTTGACCTTTGCCAACGCCTCCAGGCCGTCGTGGGCCGTATCGACGTCATATTCGCCGCCCAGGATGCGCTGGCAGCTGCGCAGAACGATTTCTTCGTCGTCGACGAGCAGTATCCGTCCTTTCATTCCGATGTTCCTCGCACCTCGCCGGGGCTGCCTTCCAGGGGGAGATAAATGCGGAATTCAGTGCCCTCCCCCACCGTGCTTTCCACTTCGATCGAGCCGCCGTGGGCCTCTATGGTACCGTGACTCACCGACAATCCCAGCCCAGTGCCCTTGCCGACATCCTTGGTAGTGAAAAAGGGATCGAAAATTCGCGCTCGAACTTCAGGTGGCATTCCGGGACCATTGTCCTCAATATTAATTTTTATCCAATCGTTTAACTGCTGGGTTCGGATGGTGATCAAACCTTCACCGGGGGGCATCTCGGAAAGGGCATCACAGGCGTTATCAATGATATTGGTCCAGACCTGATTAAGTTCACTGCCATAACCTAGTATCTTGGGCAAATCTTCAGCATATTCACGGCGAACGCTGGGTCCGTTTTTCAGCTTATGGTTGAGGATAAGGAGTGTATCGTCTAGACCTTTATGGATGTCCACATCCTGTACGGGAGCTTGGTCCAGATATGAATAGGTTTTTAGGGCTTTGACGATACCAGAAATTCGTTCTGCCCCTTGCCGGAGCTCAGCAAATAAACTGTATACTGTGTAGGTCGCGTTAAGCCAACTGAACATTGGTGCCAGTTGGTCCGGTCGAAAATCCTGGGCAAGTGTAGATAAATCATCATTTGATAAATGGAGATCGACTAGTGTGGGGGCAATTTCCCAGGCATCCTCAATACCTTGATCGTCCAGCCATTCCTCCAATTCATATTCGCGGTCACTGCGGGATAACGCGTCCATTTCTGGTGGTCGACCGGCCTGTTCTTGAGCATTTTGGGTTAGTTTTTCCCATATTTGCCACTGGTCATCCGTGAGGCCGGCTTGATTCAAACGACTATAAGCCACGTCTGATTCAGTCATAGCCGTTTCTAATTGCTGTGCTCCACGCTTCACGGCCGCAGCCGGGTTATTAAGTTCGTGAGCAATGCCAGCGGTAAGTGATCCAAGTTGGGCCATCTTTTCGCTTTGGCGAAGCTTGGATTCAGTCGAGCGCAACCGCTTAAGCACGGTGTAAAACATGGCTTCGGCGGCTGATGGGCTGGTTTTTAATAACTCCTGAAGCTGGTCTCGATGAATGGCCAGCATGCGGGTGTCCCGCCGGGCTTTGACACTGGCCATACGGGGCATATCCTCCAATAGAGCCATTTCGCCGATAACCTCACCAGTTTTGCGAACCGCTAGCAGCACATCCCGCCCACTGGATGCTTTGATGATTTCCAACTCNNGAACCAACACACCTGGAGGTTTGGCATTTTCTCTTTACAAATAACCGATTCGGAAATGCCGGGCCTATTTCTGATTAGGGTTTGCAATGTGAGGGTAGATTAATTGAATTGGTCAAAAAGATCCACCTCAGTCGTCTTATCGCCAATAACAATACATACAATGTGGGTTCCAGGTCAAGCTACCCATGATTTTGATACCATTAGCAGATATTCAGGAATGCCTTATAATCTATGGGTAGCGGAAACCCACAGAGCAGACAACTCGACGCAAATATATCCCTTCAGGACAGTTGTTCAACCTCTGAACAAGGTTATCAATACCGCGTATTATTGACGGCCGTATAGGCGGCAAATATTTTACGAACAGGAGACATTTCATGACAAACCCTATCGCAACAAGTGGTGTAAATCATCTCGTATTAACGGTGACTGATGTCGCCCGCAGCATAGAATGGTACAAGGATTTGTTAGGTTTCCAAGTAGCGGTTGATTTAGGCGAAAGGAAAATCATGAGCAATGGCAACGTATTACTAGCAATCGGGCCGCCGCCTGATCCCGCGAAGATGATTCCCAACGACCGATTCGACGAGAATCGAGTTGGCCTGGATCATCTCAGCTTCAATGTTAGTAGTCACGATGAACTAGAAAAGGCGATACAACTTTTTGACGAATATGGCGTCTCCCATGGGGAAATTAAGGATTTAGGGCCGGGGCTAGGGATTTATGTTTTAGCCTTTCGTGACCCGGATAATGTTCAATTAGAGTTGACCGCGCCGTATAGCAGTTAGAAACAATCGGGACGGCGGCGTTTTTAACAGGGCTCGTCTAGTTTCAAAATAATTTAATCCCGAAATCGACATTTTATCTATTCGATTTCCAGTAGCTCGCCAACGCTGGTATAGAGTTGCGCTGATACCGGTTCTCCAACTGAAGTTACCCATACTTCCACGGGCGAACTGTCATCAGCCGGAATAAAGTCCAACCAGGCGAAACCACCTCCGACAATCTGGTTATCTACGTCGAAGACGATAGCAGTCACTCGTATATCTTCGAAAGATTGGTCATAAGGATTCATTATTTCGCCTGTCACGACACTGTTGAATTTGTCACCCTTAATCGCGATGTTACCTTGTTCGAGCACAGGCAAGAGATCTGATTTCCGGAAAGATCCTGTTTTCAGTTGTAGATCGAGGGAATCGATCTCTTCCCCTTCATCGACAAAGAATGTGCTACCAAAACCGAGGGTTTGACCCGGTAGCACGCGATCGATATACCCCTCGTCAACACGGATAACTTTTCCGTCTGAGTCAAAGGCTGTCATTCTATAATCACTGCCCTCAATGGCAAATGTTTGGTTTGGATTTTCTACCAGAATACCATATCCAACCTCTAAATCATTTTGGACATATCCGCTTTGTAAAAATGATAGATCCTGGACGTTTTTGGGTCTATCATTTTTTTCCAAGTCGAGGGAGGAAAAGGATAAACGAGGAAATAACTCAACGCGATCAACAACCCCGTCGTTTGTAATTGTGACATCAACTCCCGTTGCCGTACCGGCCTGTATGAAACTGATAAATGAATATCCGGCGCCAATGATTTTTCCGGAATCGTCGTAAGCTATGGCAGAAACCCGTAGATCTCTAACATCTCGATCATTTGGACCGGCGATCAAGCCAGTTACTCGATCGTAATATTCGCCCGGACGGTATTTGACGGCCTGAACATTAATATTCGGGATTGCAGTGTCGAAGTAGGGCTTTCCGGTAATAATTTGAACCAATAGATCGGCGATCGGAATATCTTCCTCTAGATACAAATTACCGGCTATACCTAGTATTTGTCCCGGCAAAATAAAACTGATGAATTCGGAGTCTGTTAGAACGACTCTTCCCCCTTCATCGTAGGCGATAACCTGAAATTCACTTTCAGCGATAGTGAGATCGTTGTTTGGATTATGAACAAGGAAGGCGTAAGCTACTTCGCGTTCGTCTTGTCCATACCCTTGTTGTTGGATAGCCAGGGCAGATAGGTCAGTAAATGGCTTTAGCTCTGAGATTATTTCGGAGGATAGTCGATCGGCCGGTGCCATTCGGTTAACTTCAGGTTGTATTTGGCTTATGCCAAAAGTGTCATTTGCCAAGGTTGGCTCAGGCTCCGAGACTATTGGTACTGCCGTATGTTCTTTGCTGCTTATATCAACACCAGATTGGTCATTAACTGGGGCCGTTTCGGCGATTTGAGTAGATTCTCCGTCCTGGCCTAAGAGTCGGATTGCAGTCTGACTGGCAAGGGAAAATATGACCATCCCGACAAGGAAAAGCCAGATTGAAGGAACATACTTGAGCTGCAAGCCAAACATCTAGTGCGCTCCTGCAGATATCAAACGCAGAGAACCATGCCTTGAAATTGGGCATNNGGTGGATGATACGGGGGATAACGGGGATTAGATAATTTTATGGTCAGGATACTTCTTGACTTGTCACCCTGCTTCTACCGACGGCTTCATAAACCTGATCGACAACCTCTTGGGCGCTCCAGTGGTTCTGGCCATCTAGGATGATGGCTTTTGGATTCTCAAGTAGCCACTCATCATGCAGACTTTCTAGTTGGAGAAGATAATCCAGGGGAATGCCTTTTTCTTCTTCACGACCACGATCATGGATTCGCTGCAAGCAAACCTCAGCCGGGGTACGCAAATAGATAATGGCATCTGGTTCATCGCAGTATTGGGAAACGGTAAAATCCCACATACCACAATAAAGCTGGTATTCTGCTTCGGAAAATAGTCCAGTAAGATAACAGTTCTTGGCGAATACGTGCCGGTCACAATATATCGAGCGTTCCAGGATGACCCGATTATGATAAGTATATTT
>DOXE01000278.1 GCA_003519205.1 Chloroflexota bacterium | reverse complement strand
CTCGTGCCCGAAGAGCTCACTCTCTATGATCGACTCCGGCAACGCGGCGCAGTGCACTTTGATAAAGGGTTTCTCCGCCCGCAGGCTGTTGTAGTGGATGGCGTGGGCGACGAGCTACTATGGGGTTTTGTGCCTAGGGTCGCCGATACGCGAGCCGCACCGGCTTCCACCACCTGATCAATTTGCTGGGTGCAATGCTCGGCACAAGAACCATCCGTGCAATTGCAGGTGGACCCCTCCGCTTCCGGCTGGTTAAGTCGTAAAAGGACTTCCCGGGTGACCTCTTCGATAACCCGTTCGACAGTTGTTTGGTCGTATCGCTTCATTACCAATAAACTCGGGTAATTTGAGTATGGTGCCCGGGTTTTCACCCGCTCCAACTTGTAATGCCGGAAAACAAATATCAGCTAAGGCAGTTGATCCTTAATATCTGCTTTCTTCATATACCGTTGGCCAATGGCATCGATTTTATCGACCCGGCGGGCGTGGCGGCCGCCACCGAATTCGGTTGACAGCCAGGTTCGAACGATTTGTCCGGCCAGGTTGGGGCCGGTCAACCCGGCGCCCAGGGTCAATACGTTGGCATTATTGTGCTCGCGACTGTTGACAGCCGTTGCCTGATCATAACACATGGCCGCCCGAATGCCCGGTACCTTATTGGCTGCCATGCAACTTCCAATGCCTGCTCCATCGATGATGATGCCGCGCCAGGCCCGGCCATCAGCCACCAAACGGGCTACGGCGTAAGCGAAATCAGGATAATCCACCGAATCGGTGCTGTCGGTGCCACAATCGATGACCCCGTAACCTGATTCGACCACAATGGCCTTTATTTTTTCCTTAAGTTCATAGCCACCATGATCTGCGCCTAGGGCCACGATCTTTTGATTAAAACCAAGTTGGGAGTTGACGGCTGGTGATGGTATTACGGTTGATCGCACCGGACTTGTCTTAATTGCCGGCCGGCCTCTAATCCTTTCCTCCTCTACCAGGTTAATACCTCGTTCAAGGGCCACTTGTCTGGCCAGTGGCGTCACCAATGCACCGGCCGGGACGTCATAAGATGAACCTGGCGGAACCTGGCGAATCATTTCCTCATTGATGACTGGCCGGTTCGGAACGTTACCCATCGATCGAGTCACAACTCGCCTGACCAGGTCACTGATCTCATCCTCATTGTAACTCATGGCAAATTGGCGATCTCAGCTTAAATTATGGGGATAATGGGAAACCAGGCCCCAATTTTCTGGTCCCCAGTAGATGATCCAGGCTTTACCGACGATATCCTCGCGTGGCAGATAAGCCCAGTTGTGAGAATCGCTGGAATTATTACGATTGTCGCCCAAGACAAAATATTGGCCTTCGGGAACATCCCACGCCCCAGTATATGCAGGTTCGGCGTTGATATATGGTTCCTCAAGCGGGACGCCATTCACTGTCACGAAGCCATCGGCGACCTCGACATGATCACCTGGCAATCCGATGACACGCTTAATAAAATCGCGACTGCGATCGTTCGGAAAATGGAGCACGATGACATCACCGCGATCCGGTTCATCCAAATAATAGCTGAGTTTATCGATGATAACATACTCCCCTTCTTCTAGTGTGGGCAGCATGCTATAACCTTCGATGCGAAAACGGCCGGTGGCCGTATTGACCATCCAGAAAATGAACAAGGTCAGGAGAAGCGTTTCGACGATCTCGCGGATCAAAACTTCCCTGGGTTGTCTTTGAACCTGTGGTTCTTTGGCCTGGGCCTTAGCAGTTGTTACCTGCACTTGTGGCCCTTGCTGTTCCATGAATGCCTCCGATGACTCCAAAGAGTGATTCGAATTATAGTCAAGCGAGATAACTACGGCAAAGGAGGGGGGTTACAAATAATCAAATTTATTGATTGCTTTTAACAATCCGCTCTCTAGAGTTAGCCAGAGGTTTTTTCCGTCTAGTTTGATGCACTAAGCGTTTTTTCTACGCTTTACTCATCACACGTTCCAAGCTATAATGCTCGTCGCCATGGGCCGTTAGCTCAGTCCGGCAGAGCAGGTGACTTTTAATCACTTGGTCGCAGGTTCGAATCCTGCACGGCCCACCTTATATGTACAAGTAAAAGACACCGCTACCAGCATATGTGGCGGTGTCATCTTTGTTTAATGGCTTAACAGCAGCAGTTTCTCCCCCATGCGTTCCGCTGGCCCAATAGTGCATTTTATGAGATGATTCAAAGTAGGAATCGTGAGGTGTGTAGCCACCGGAGCTTTTCAGAACCCGCAGAGGGTTTGCTTCCAGTGAATGGTGTCAATACTTCCGTATAGGTGCAGGAATGGTTATCGATCAATGCATGAAACTGGAGGTCGTTACCGTACCCTCCACAGCAACTGTAGCTGAAGCCGTTTCCCTCTTCAACGATTACCACGTCGGAATGTTGCCGGTGCTCAACGGGGAAGGTCGCCTGGTCGGCATCCTGAACCTGCGTGACGTTTTGGACCTGATCATGCCCGCCTTCGTCAACCTGATCGACGACTTTGACTACGTGGGCGACTTCGGGGCGCTCGAGGGTAAGCAACCTTCGAAAAAGCTGCTCGATCAACCAGTCACGGCCGTCATGGGACCACCTGTCTCTGTTCCTGCTTCCAGCGGCCTGCTACGGGCGTTCGCCTACCTGCACAAATACGAGCTCCTCGACCTGCCCATTGTAGACGATCAGGACCGCCTAGTTGGCCTTGTCTCTCGCGTCGACGTTGGTCGCGCCCTGTTGGCTGGTTGGCATTTGAACCTATAGGGGAATCGTTCATGACAGAGGCCATGCTGGTTTCCAGCATTATATTCCTCATTACCCTGGCCGTCATTTTCACTGAAAAGATCCAGCGGTCCATTGTGGCTATATTTGGAGCTGTTATCATGGTTGGTGCTGGTATAGTCCTTGGTTTCTATGGAGAAGAAGAGGCCATCGAAGCCATCGACTTTCATACATTGGGGTTGTTGCTGGGGATGATGACGCTAGTCGCCCTGCTAGAGCCCACCGGCTTCTTCCAATACCTGGCAACTAGCGCCGGCCGCTGGTCACGAGGCAACCCTTTCACTCTCTTGATTCTTCTAGGGACCGTCACAACCGTTCTCTCGCTGTTTTTAGACAATGTCACAACCGTCGTACTAATCGCGCCCGTGGGGATCTTGATAAGCGAGATCCTGGGCATCAACCCCATACCATTGCTGATGGCCATGGCCTTGCTCTCGGATACGGGTGGTGCAGGAACGCTGATCGGCGATCCGCCAAACATCCTTATTGGATCGGCTGCCGGTTTATCCTTCAACGATTTCCTGGTCA
>DOXE01000362.1 GCA_003519205.1 Chloroflexota bacterium | reverse complement strand
GGAATCTTCCTCAGGCACCAATATCTGGACAGCACCGGGCACGAGGATTACTTCCAGCGGCATCTCGCCCAATAATTCCCCATCCCCTTGAACCAGGAGAGGTTCCTCGGCAAAGACCAAAACCGAATGGTGGGCGTGCCAGTAAATGAGATTCCGTTCATGACTCGGTCCCTCCGGCACGATGATGTCGCGAGCCACACCTAGAATGTCGACAACATTCTTTGCCCTCATCACACAAATATCGATCCGGCCATCGTCGGGTGCGATATGAGGTCCCCAGCGAAATGGCCGCATCAGGGTACTCACATTGGCTAAGAGTACGTCGGCTGCCTTTACCCGCAACTTTTGCCCATCAGCTATGATGGTGAAGGAGTGGGGCTGAAGGCCGGTCACTGTTTTTAGGACAGACCAGACATACGCCAGAGGACCGAATCGCCGCTTCCCTTCGCGGCTAGTTCCCTCAATTGCCTTCGCGTTTAAGCCGGTACCTACAGAGAGGACAAAATGTTGTTGGCCAAGTTGCAANNACCTGACCCTATTGCCCCACGAACGACACCAGCCACATCTTCCGCGCCGGTGGTTTCATAAATCTCCAGCCGGACAGGCCCGTCCGCAGGAAAGTTTTGGTCAAGCGTTCGCCTGACGTGTGTGGCCTGTGTTCGACCAGCTACTGGGTTCAGAATAACGAGTACGCGCATGGTGACCGGGGTGTGGGAGCACCAGGATTATAGCCTAATCACGAGGATTAGGCCTAAAAAGGAGATAAGCCGGACTTAGGGGGCAAGTCCGGCTTATCCAAACCCTTGCACAGAACAGGAGGAATCACACTGTTGGTTCGAAAGGATCGTTGCCTGTTTCGTTGTAAGCCCACTTGCATGGAAACCCAGCTAGGTTGCAGGCCGTTCCGTACGAGCACTTTCGTGCTGCAATCTGATATCTAGGGAAGTCGGGTATGACTTCGGCCGGGTAAACCCGGCTTTCCATCAATTCAGCTTCCGCCTGTACCATTTCACACCAGCGGCTGCTCGTGGTCACCCATGCTTGGTGGGCCATAGCGTCGTTCAACTTTCCTAATAAACCAGCCAGTACAATACAAGGATAATTTACTAAGTCCTTTCCTTCCAGTGCCATATGTCATGGTATTCCCTATGACAAATATCACCCATCGGAATTCGCGATAGACCATTCGTCAGCTTACACAGTCTTGTTATTTCGATTATAATCATGATGGTAACATGACATATGCTGAAGCCGCCTTGGCCCGTCCTAGCCTTTTGAGCAGCCAGGCACATAATCATGATTGCCAGTTGCCACTTCTGGTCGTTATTTGGCCTCGGAGAAGAAGAAATGTCTAGACCAATCGTCGGTTGGGAGCAAGAAATTCCCGCCCCGGACCATGAATTTACCAACTATTTAAGATCCATTAACGGTCGGCTTTTTATGGATGGATTGGACTTAACTCAACTGATGCTTGGCGATGATCTCGATCAAGGGCTTGGTAAAACATTGCCTAGCCCGCTGGAAATCGTCTACTTACCCATTATCAGGCGCCAGATCCGCCAGATGAAGGGTATCTTTGCCGGGGCGATTGAAGATGCCGGTTATGATGGCCAATTCCACTACGCCTATGCCTCAAAAGCCAACGCGGCCGAGGAGGTTATTCGCACAACCCTCGCTGCCGGTGCCCATCATGAGATGTCTTCCACCGTAGATGTGGATATCGCCCATCTAATGCTCAGCCAGGGCCTCATGACGCCCGATAAGATGGTGATCTGTAATGGCTTTAAGCCTCCTGGAACGGAGTATGCGAACAACATCCTTCGATTCAGGCAAGAGCATCAAAAGGTCATCCCGGTGATCGAAGACTTGGTGGAACTCCCACCTCTCATCGATTCCGGTCAACCATTTGCGGTTGGCTTGCGCCAGAAGAGCTATGGCAAACACCAGGATGAAGAGGAAATGAATCGATATAATTCCCGGTTCGGCCTGGACTTAGAAACCCTTTGGAAGGCGGCTGAATATATTATGGCAGCCCCAAATCTGGAACTGACACTCTACCACGCAATGGTCGGCAGCCAGATTGTGGATGAGAAGGATTTTGTGGCCCGGTTGAAGCCGCCAATGGAAATATACGCCCGCTTGCGCCAGCGGTACCCATCACTAAAGATCTTTGATTTCGGCGGCGGTGTGCCAGTCTCGATGACGCTGGATTTCTCCTTTGATTATCATGGTTTTGCCCAACTGCTATTGGAAACACTTCAGGAAGTATGCGCCAGATATCATGTTCCCGTACCGGATGTGATGGGCGAGTTCGGCCGTTATACCACCTCCGAACACGGCGCTCACTTGTTCAGGATTGTCACTGCAAAGGACAATAATTCCGATCTGCCCTGGTATCTTATCGACGGGTCCATTATGAGCTCTTTTCCAGATAGTTGGGCCTTGGGCGAACATTTCATTGTGCTACCCTTGAATCATTTGGACAAACCGTTCCAGCAGGTCCAATTAGGCGGTATCACCTGTGATAGTGATGATGTTTATCCCCCCAAGGCCAGTGATTCTCCCCTCTATTTACCAGTGGAAACTGAGGATCTATACGTTGGTTTCTTCAGCATCGGCGCTTATCAAGAGATGCTTGGTGGCGTGCGGGGAAGCAAACATTGTGTCTTGCCCGAGGCTTACGAACTGATAATCGACCGTGATCAAAATGGTCAATTCCAATTTGACGTTATCTCGGGTCAAACTGCAAATGATGTCTTGCGCAACCTTGGTTATAACTATACGTAAATATTATAATGGCACATATGCTTAATTTGATCATGATTTGGCCAAAAGGCACCATATATGGTGGTGTATCAAGATCCGGCCAATTATCAGTTAGCAGTTAAAAGTTACCCATTCACAATTCCAACAGGAGTTGCCCATGCAGAACATGGATAGAACCCGGATCATCTTCATCGCGATAGTCGGCCTAGCCGCGATAATCGTTTGTGGAGCGCTTACTTTCACCTTCGTCAATAGTCAACTTGGCGACCAAGATGAAGCAACGCCGGTAGAGGTGGTCGCCGATGTGGATTCGCCCACGGGCGAAGAACAGCCGACACCAACGGTTTTACTCGAGTCGCCAGAACCCGTTTATGGACCCAACTACGACCCTAATGATGGTTTGCCCAACTACATCTGTGGGGCTGATGCATTTGGCAGTTATTTTACTCTGCAACAGATGCAGATGTCAGGTAAAGATGTTGAGCATGGCTTCCACCTGGGTATCGTTCCCTTCTTTCTTGACGACGATCCGGCTTACGACGTCTCAGAAGAGCAACGAACGGCTCTACTCAACGCCGGACAATGGAACTGCTTGCTGACTACCCTCGACTCGGTCGCCTTGTCGAGTCCGGGGGTGATCACTGCCATCGTCGACGAGAGCGCTGGCGCAGACCAGCTTTGGGCGCGGGAAATCGACACGATCAACGATTTGGATGGAAAGCGAATTGCCTTCTCTCGCGGCAGTGTGGGGGAATATTTCGTCTATTATACCTTGGACATTGCTCGTCTTAGCCCACGCTCCGATGTGACCTTAGTGGCCCAGGACAGCGTGTCCGATGCTATTGAAGCGTTCAACAGCGGGCAAGCCGATGTCGTCTCTGGCTGGGAACCCGATATCTATGAGGCCGAGACGAGTGGTGGGCTACCTCTTCTTAGCTCTAACCAACTACGGATCGTGATGGACGTTATCGTTACTTCCCGCCAGTCAATCGAGGATAAGCCCGACCTGGTACAAAATTTCCACAACGCCTGGTTTGACACGTTAAAGGACCAGGTAGAGGGCTTCGGTTTGGCAGCCCAGCAGATTGCCGAATGGGGGCATAACGACTGGAGTTTTGTTTATCCGGAGAGTGCCAGCGAAGATCTGGCAGCCTGGCTGGAGAGCGTGGCCCAAGCGGACCTGGGCGATAATGCTTTCGTCATGCGCGATACCCGGTCGATCGTAAACAGGCTGGAGACAGCCCGTCGAGTCTGGGAAGCTTCAGACGTCGATACAGCCGTGGATAACGTTGAAGACCTGGTAAATGCTAGTTTCGTATTAAGAGCAGCCGACCAACCCAGTCTGCAACCCAATGGAAAACCGGTCAACGATAGCTTTTCCATTTCCTCCCAATTGGACGTAAGTGGGGTCAGCACCGAAGATGCCCAAACACTCGTTGTCTTGCCCTGTCGTTCCTTCCAATTCCTACCTGAGTCAACCGAACTCACGTTGGAGTCACGTCGCATTCTGGACCGGTGTGTCATTCCCACCTTATCCCAGAGTGTGGGCTTGTTCCTGCAAGTACAAGGTTCTTCTGCCTGGCCAGCAAATGATCCACCGTACACCGAAGAAGATATTCTGGAAGTTGCCGAAGGGCGAGCCCAATCAGTGGTGGATTATCTGGTTTCGCAAGGCATTGACCCGGCTCGTTTCATCGTAGAAGCTACATTGCCGCCTGAAGATCATCATAATAGTGACGATCCTCAAATTCAGGCTCAAGATCGGTTCGTCGAATTAACGTTGATCACGGTCGGTCGGTAAATAGCAATCAAGCTGTTAACTCCAGCATACGAGTCATTTGAGGAAGATAATGCAGAAAAATTTGATTCAGGGTCTGCTGACCCTGGCGATTACTCTCGCTCTTGTCGCCGTTGCCTGCAGTTTGGGTGGCGGGAACGGCCCACCCAGCAACGCCGTTGTGATAGAGGCAATGGCCAATACGAGTCTCGGTGCCTGGCTGACAGAAACGGTGACGCTGTTTAACGAAGGTGAATTTGAAACCGCCGACGGAAAACCAGTTTATGTCAACCTTACCCTGTTGGAATCCGGTGCGGCAATCCCGGACTTGGCTTCAGGCAATACCTCCCCGGCCCTATGGTTACCCGCTGAAGATGTTTGGA
>DOXE01000520.1 GCA_003519205.1 Chloroflexota bacterium | reverse complement strand
CCCATCCACTGGGGAGCAAAGACCCAGGCGTCATAGCTGTTCGTTTCCGTCGCCACGTCGGTCAGGATCTGCTGGTATAGGTCACTGAATGGTACGATGATGACATTGATCTTAGCACCCGTCAACGCCTCAAAGTCCGGGCCTCGACGCTGCAACGGCTCGGCAATCTGCGGACCGGTGAAGGTCAAGATGTTGAGCTCTATACCCTCATAGGGCAGCGCTTCCGGTTCCGGCTCCACCATAACCTCGACGACTCGAGTTACCTCAACCGCCTCTCCTTCCTCTATGACAGTCTCGGTAACGACACGGGTGACCTCAACTTGTTCGGTCTCGGTGACCACCCGCGTGACCTCAACAGTTTCAGGCTGGCAGGCAGCTAGAATAAGGATGCCCACCGTGAGCAACAATAAGATACGCCAGGTTTTCATTGGATTCTCCTCCAAAACTTAATAACAATAGAGACAGAAACAGTGATGGAATTGGCCAAGCCAATTCTTTTCAAGATTACATTATTTGACTTAATAATGTCAATGGTGCCCCTCCCGGTAAACTACTTCCGGTCGGGCACCGTCAATCTCATCCAATCACCTCCTAATCATTCCAAAGATCGATCGCATCCTCCATTTCTAATAAGTGATCCACCGCTAGACTGACGTATGATAAGCTCGGTTTGCAGGATTATCTCTTGACATGTTTCAGGTGCTTCGCCAGCCAATCGGGCGAGAAGTAATTTGGTAGCTATTTGAGCTAAATCATAAGCGGGCTGAGCTGCTACCGTTAGGAATGGAAAGGTGGTTAGAGCTGGTGGCAAATCATCAAAACCCACCAACGCCACATCCTCTGGCACCCTCAGTCCACAATCCTGGAGCCCTCTTAAGGCGCCGATGGCCAGGAAGTTATTGGCTGCAAAGATGGCGGTCGGGCGAGGTGTTTTCGCTACAGCAGTTTTTACCATCTCATAACCGCTCGACATCGTGAAAGAGCCGCTTTGCACTAAATCGCCGTTCCCTGTTTGACCGATCTCGGCCATGGCTCGCCGGTAGCCAGCCAGGCGATCGTCAGCCGTCGATATGCCTTCTGGACCACCTAACATGGCGATCCGGCGGTGACCCAGATCTTGGAGCAAGCGCACCAATTTGTAGGCACCCGCTTCAGAATCACAACGTACGCTATCCGTGCTGACGTCCGGGACACGACGATCTATCACGACTACCGGCGTGCCATTTTTCTGGGCGGTATGCACGGAGTCAGGTGAGCTACCGGCCGGCACCAGCAAAATGCCATCCACCTGTTGTTGTAAAAACACCTCGAGATATTTTTGCTCTTTGGCTTCCGACTCGTCAGTATTACAGAAGGTGACCGTAAATCCGGCTTCGCCGGCCGCGTCCTCGACACCACGGGCCAAGGTGGTGAAAAAAGGATTGGTGATATCGGTCAGGACTAGGGCCAAGGTATTGGTCTGTTTGATGCGCAGGCCACGGGCCAACCTGTTAGGGACATAGCCCAATTCGGCGATGGCCGCTTCCACACGTTCCCGGGTTTCCTCGCTGAAATACCCCGAATTATTTATCACCCGAGAGACCGTTATGGGAGCGACGCCCGCTCTTTTGGCCACATCCTGAATGGTGGGCATCCGCCTCTACCCTCGAAATAGCGACGCTTTCCAGAGAATACTGAAAGAAAAACCCGGCACTATACCAATATATATGGTAACGTTACCATATTAACATATTTTTTTGAGTGTTGTCAATAGTAGCTGGCGATTTCCAATCGCGGCCACAACGATCATTTTAATATGGGTGGTTATTGCATGAATTGAGGCGCGTCACGCCCCGGAATCTGCTCCAGAAGGGAGATCCGGACAGGTCAAACGATAAGGCTCGTCCCCGAAGAATTGCCGCCACTCTTCCATGGTCAAATTGCGGTTGGCCCGTTGGCAGGCGATGGATAGCCAGGATTTGACGTCAACATCATACAATACGACGGTTCTACCCTCCCCGGTCGCGGCTATTTTGAGAGCATCCTGGCTGAAGGCAATCCTCGGTTGATCGCGCAACCAGGGACCAGCAATGGGCGGTCCGTAGGGTCTTCCGAATGTTGCTGACCCTTTGTCAACATCCCATACAATGATCTGGCCATCGTTGCTGGCGGTGACCATCGTCTCCCCATCTGGTGTAAAAGCAACGCCCCAGATTTCACCTTCATGACCAATGGGGGGTTTATCAATTGGTTCTCCTGAAGCCACATCTAACAAGGTTATACGACCATCCGTACCACCCGCAACCAGGGTTCGCCCATCTGGATTAAATGCCACAGCTGGGATAAGCGTAGGATAGGTATTTACACCAAAACGCTGGATAGGTGTCCGAAAATCGCCTGCCTCCTTGTCTGATAACGCCTCTTCACCAAACGGCTCAACTTCCCATAGCGTCACTTTCCCGCCTGCAGTCGAGGCTATTAGATCACCTTGGGGACTAAATACCACGGCGCGCTCACGGCCAAATTGGCCGGTCAATGGTGGGGCGAGTGAGCGGCCTGTTCCGCCATCCCAGAAACGTATCGTTCCGTCTTGACTGATGGAGGTTAATACACGACCGTCTGGGCTGAACGACAGATCCCAAACGAAGTTGGTATGGGCAGTCAAAGGAGACGTTATCAATTTTTTTGCCCTGATATCCCATAAGTTGATAACCCCGTCATCGCTGCCGGTAGCCAGCAATCGGCCGTCTGGGCTAAAGGTACTATCCCTTATCGATGCCAGATCGCCGGAAGTGCTCTCGGTGAGGAGACCTCTTGGTGTCGGTTCAAGGACCCGGATGACCAAGTCGTTCTCTTCGCCTATATCCCATATCCTGGTGACGCCCAAATCATCGCTTACGGCTAACGTTTGGCCGTCCGGGCTTAAAGCCACACTTGATACCGCGTAATCAGATCCAGCAAATTGTCTGATCAAAGGGTGCTGACCGTCCGCATTCCAGAGGGTAATGCGACCATTGGCTCCTCCTGTGACTAAAGTGCGGCCATCGGGGCCAAATGCCAGGCTCCAAACAGGCTCTCCATGCCCGACCAATATTTGACTTGCCGGCTTATCCACCGAGCCACCCTGATTAAGGGCCGGGGAAATATCCCATAAAATCACCCGGCCGTCCGCACCGGCCGAAGCCAGCGTCGACTCATCCGAACCAAAGGCCAGGGAGGTTACCAGATCGTCGTGGCCGGAGATAGGACCGCTAATCAATTCCGCCAATAGCGCAGCTTCAGCGGTCGCATCCTGTCCTTGATCTAAAGCTTCCTTGGCCGGCGAAAGATCCCACAGAAGGATGGACTTATCATGGCCTCCCGTAGCCAAAATCCGGCCATCGGGGCTAAAGGTTAATGCCCGCACCAGAGCGTCATGACCGGTAAGGGGTAAACCTAATTGGCGAGCGGCCGGATCATCCGTCCCAATCGTCGCCATTCCATCTGGGTCGAGGAGTTCCCACAAGAGGACAGACCCATCCCGTCCCCCTGAAACCAGGAGTCGGCCATCCGGACTGAAGGCCAGCGTGGCCACGGTGCCACCATGGCCGGTTAAATGCGCGCCCACCTGCTGTCCTGTGGCAACATCCCA
>DOXE01000031.1:210-4346 GCA_003519205.1 Chloroflexota bacterium | reverse complement strand
ACGAAAATAATCACGCCTGCGAGTTATAAGGGCGATCTGGGCCGCAAACATGTTCGCTATAATGGTTATCAGGAATTGGCTTATCTGCATCCGAAATATTTCAGGCCCGATCCTTCTGTTTTGAACGAACTGGGCCTGGCCGAAAAGGAGAAATATGCTCTTGTTCGTTTCGTGTCTTGGGATGCCAGCCATGATCGAGGCCAAAAAGGCATCACTTTGGAATTTGGTCGCCAGTTGGTGGACGAGTTATTAAAATACGGTCGGGTCTTCATCTCGGCCGAGGGCCCGTTGCCGGCCGAGTTTGAGCCCTACCGGCTGCGGCTGCCAGCGCACCGGATGCATGATGCCTTGGCCTTCGCCAATTTATACATCGGCGAAGGGGCGACCATGGCTTCTGAAGCGGCTATACTTGGTACCCCGGCCGTTTATATCAATACCTTGTCACTGGGTTATATCGAAGAGCAAGAAGGAATGTATGGGCTAGTCCGGCGTTGTGTCGATGGTGCTGAAATAATTGAAACCATTGATCGGATTTTTGAGAGAGACGCTGCAAGCGAGGAATGGCACTGCCAGCGAGAACGATTGCTCAATGATAAGATAGATGTAACGTTGTTTATAAGCGAGTTTGTAGAGAAGGACCTTAGTATATAATGCTTCAGCGAACTGCTGAAAAAAGCGATGGAAGCAGGGACGTCGGTAAACTATGCCATGATGGAATGCCTGAGGCATGGTAGAATGATAGTTTGCGTTTGGGAATGGTAGTATGGAACGTGAAGGGTCTGGTTTTAGGTAATTATTGGAACTTTGAACATGACAATTTCTGAAACAACAAAGGAGGCTGTGACTTCCGGACATGAGACGGATAGTGATGGTTCCCGCCAAGCGCTAGTCAGGATCCGCCCTATCGGTGAACGAGTTTCCTTGAATACATCGGACCTTTGGGGGCACCGCCAACTCCTTTACTTTCTTATCTGGCGCGATCTTAAAGTACGGTACAAGCAAACGGCACTTGGTGTTGTATGGGCTATTCTTGAACCTTTTATCAGTATGGTTGTCTTCAGCATCTTCTTTGGTGGCTTGGCTGGGGTTCCCTCTGATGGTTTACCCTATCCGATTTGGAGCTATGCTGGTCTAGTACCGTGGACCTTCTTTGCCAATGGATTAGCAAAGTCTTCAAACAGTTTAGTTGGAAATGCCGATTTACTTCGCAAGGTTTATTTTCCTCGACTTATTCTGCCAACAGCTTCGGTACTTTCGGATATTGTCGATTTCCTGATCGCATTTATGGTTTTAATTGGCATGATGCTGTATTACGGGATTGTGCCGAGAGTTACTATTATTTTCCTTCCACTCTTTCTTCTCCTGGCAATCATAACTTCCTTGGGGAGCGGTCTTTGGCTAGCACCGTTGAACGTCAAATACCGCGATATTCGTTTTGTCGTTCCACTGTTATTGAGGGTATGGATGTTTGCTACCCCAGTTGTTTATCCAAGTAGTCTGCTATCTGAACCCTGGCAAACACTCTATGGTCTCAATCCGATGGTTGGGGTTATCGAGGGTTTTCGATGGGCACTTTTGGATACGGACCCACCAAGGTCTATGATATTCTTGTCTGCATTGGTGGCGGTAGCGTTGTTTGGCAGTGGCCTGTATTTCTTCCGCCAAGCGGAGGAAACCTTTGCTGATGTGGTTTAGGCAATGACTGATCTGGCGATCCGGTTAGAGAACATAAGTAAAAAATACAGAATTGGAGTGCGACAGTCCAACTATCGCACCATGCGTGAGACCATTATGGACAAAGCTATGTCTCCGCTGCGAAGGATCACGAAAAGCGATCCGAGTTTACTTACTAGCCCCTATGAAGAAATTTGGGCACTGAGGAATGTATCGTTTGATATCGCCGAAGGAGAAGTGGTGGGCATCATTGGGAAGAATGGGTCGGGGAAAAGCACGCTGCTCAAGATCTTATCCCAGATAACCAAGCCAACCCTCGGATATGCTGACATTTATGGCCGAGTTGGCTCTCTTCTCGAAGTGGGGGCTGGATTTCATCCGGAATTGACAGGGCGTGAAAATGTTTATCTGAATGGCACGATCCTTGGCATGAAACGCGCGGAAATTGACCGAAGATTTGATGAGATAGTAGCTTTTAGCGAGATTGGTAAGTTCATAGACACACCAGTGAAATTTTACTCAAGCGGTATGTACGTGCGCCTAGCATTTGCCGTTGCGGCACATCTCGAAGCGGAGATCATGCTAGTGGATGAGGTGCTTTCGGTGGGTGATGTCCACTTTCAACAGAAGTGTCTGAATAAAATTGGCGAACTTTCCAGTGGCGGCCGAACAGTCTTATTTGTTAGTCACAACCTGCACGCAATCGAGATGCTCTGTGAAAGAGTCTTGTGGTTAGTGGATGGATATATCGAGGCTGAGGGTGAGACATCCAACATAATAAATCGATTTAAAGGAAACAATCAGTTGTCGCCACAGAGTGGAGAAAACGGTAGAGAAAACTATGTGAATGCAGAAGAGCTGATAAGGCTTTTATCTGTTAGTATGGATGAACCCACTAATGATATCTTTTCAATCTCTGATAACCTGGTTTTTCGAATGGAGGTAGACACGCAGACACCGATTGAGAACGCTTACGTCAGCGTGAACATTCGAAATGCCCAAGGCGATTTAGTTTACTGGACGACCGACGTTGGTTCTGAACGATATAAAAAACCAATGACTGGTCGTGACATCCTTCTCTGCAAGTGCCCCCCGCGCTTGCTAACTCCCGGTACATACACGGCCGATTTTAGTATTATGGTCTTGGGTAACCCACCTCGGGTTATTTTTAATAATCCTGATCATCGCACAGTGTTTGAGGTGGCTGATCTAGAATCCATTTTTGCAGATCATAATATTCGTTATCCGGGTGCTACTGCCGTTCCCAGTCAATGGTCGGTCGAAAGATTAGAGCTACTGCCGCATGTGGCTAAAAACTGACTGGGGTGAATTATCATTGATTAAATGACAATAATCGATGATTGTGGGAGCATCGTGTAGTTCAAGCAGGCAACAATTAAAAGATACCATGGAAATAGTATCAGGTGAACTTTGCTCTGAACCCAATATACACGCACGTCCAGCTGCCTTGAAGCTGTCAGAGCGAGCAGCTACCTTTCACGGCTACCAAGAATTCACGCTCACGAAACACGCTGTTTCCGCGTCCCGCAGGGATAACCAATTACAAATTAAGCAGGGGCTCCTTGCGAAATTTTTCAACCCATCATATTTCAAGGACAAAACACTACTGGATTTAGGAACCAATAACGGCTTCTTTTCCTTTTGGGCAATTCAGTCTGGAGCCAAGGAGGCCATTGCCTTAGACCTGGACGATATCTATCTTAGAAATGTAACGATTGCCTGCGATCATCTTGGTTTCAGCAACGTGAGAACTGTAAATAGAAATATCGTCGATTGGGATGAACCTGCTGATGTTGTTATTGCACTTGCTCTAATTCATTGGCTTTACTCGTGTACCACATATATCGGTAGTTTGTCGAAAGTCGTTGAGTTCCTATCCTCGTTGACAAATTTCATGCTAATCATTGAGTGGATTGATCCTAAGGATCCTGCGATTGAATACTTTGATCACCTTAATTGGAATCCAGAGTGCATTGAAGAACCATACACGCTTTCCAATTTTGAACGGGCACTTCACACATATTTTGCTCGGGTAGAGATCATTGGGGAAGTGTCGCCGACACGTAAAATATACGCTGCATTCCGGCACAAACATTTAATAGATGCGTCGAATCCTTTGCCACTGATCTTTGAGCCCAGGTTCGTTATTTCCAGCAAGTTGTTGACAACTTTTGAAGGTATTGATTACTGGAGCAGAGTATATAAACATCCAATTGATCAATCGATCGTTAAACAAGCCACTTTGGATCTCGCAAGTCGTGAATACTTTTTGCTCAAAGAGTTTGATAGCATTTATTTTCCAAAAGCACTGGCCTACAAGATACATGATGGTTTTTCTGAGGTCACTTTGGAATATGTAGAGGGTCATTGTGTTGAAGAGGTCATTTCAGAGATAAATATTAGTCGTGATCTTTTTATCGATTTCTGTTTTCATTGTCTAA
>DOXE01000031.1:0-183 GCA_003519205.1 Chloroflexota bacterium | reverse complement strand
CGGTAGTGACGATGCAAGATAATTCAAAGAAGAGCCAGGCGGTTGGCGACCAAGTATATATTGAACTGCTTGATCAGATTTCTGCGAGGAATAACCGCATAAAATTGCTTCAAGACCAACTAAATAAAGCGGAGTCACAATTAGCTGAGTATTCCCAAGTTTTCATCGATTACGCTGCTGTAA
>DOXE01000510.1 GCA_003519205.1 Chloroflexota bacterium | reverse complement strand
AAAGTGAATTGTTAACGCCAGAGCTGGTTAGATTGAGTGAAGATGAGGGTGTTTGACTCCCCTTGACGCTTAGATATCATAATCGAAAATTTGGTTTACCCGACCCATAGCATGTGAATTAGGAGATAGGCTATGTTTCGTTTTCGCTTACCGTTAATCCCCATCGCCTTTTTATTACTCACCCTCTTGATCTCGGCTTGCGCTGCGGGTGAAGCGGATACGCCNNAAACCTCAACCCCCCAGACATCAATGAGATCCATAGTTGGACCATTCACCTTGAAACGCCAGACGGCCAAGCGGTGGAAAATGCCCAGATCGCAGTGGACGGCGGTATGCCCCAGCATAATCATGGCTTCCCCACTGCGCCCGAAGTAACTGAGGAGTTGGGCGGAGGCGATTATCTTCTCGAAGGCGTGAAGTTTAATATGGCCGGTTGGTGGGAACTAAAATTAGCCATCTCGGCTGGCGACCAGACGGATGACGTCACCTTCAACCTCGTGCTGCCTTGACCAGGATGAAGAGCTCTGAGGGCCATGTGCTACCCATGACCTTTCGCACCCTCGTTGGTTCAGGCATCCTGGTGCTGCTCATAGTTATCTCCGCAGCTTGTTCCGGCAGGCTGGAGAATGCCGCCGATCAGGGAGAAGATGGCCCGGGTGAAGAAGGGTATATGGGCTGGTCCCAGGGGGAACTGGCTACGTTACAATCGCTTTGGCTGGGCAGTTTGCCACCCCTGCCACCGGATCCCTCCAACGCGGTCGCCGACGATCCACGAGCGGCCGAGCTGGGTCAACAATTCTTCTTCGACACCCGTTTCAGTGCCAATGGCCAAATCTCTTGTGCGACCTGCCACCAGCCGGGCAACTTATTTACCGATGGTTTGCCCCAAGCTCAAGCCATTGGCACGACGCTACGCCACGCACCCACCATTGTCGGTACGGCCTACAATCCTTGGTTTTTTTGGGACGGCCGGCGAGACAGTCAGTGGGCCCAGGCGCTATCACCTATGGAAAGCCCCGTTGAACATGGTGGTACACGGACCCAGTATGCCCACCTCGTCAGCGAAGATGAGTCTTACCGGGCCGCCTTCGAGGCCATTTTTGGACCATTGCCCGATTTTTCCGACCGCGATAGATTTCCCGACAGTGCTGGCCCGGTAGAGGATCCCAGCCTGAAGGCTGCTTGGGAGGCGATGGATCCGGCGGACCAGGAACTGGTCAACCAAGTCTATACTGGTATCGGCAAGGCTATCGCCGCCTACGAACGGCAGATCATGCCTGGCCCTTCCAGATTTGATGCTTATGTAGAGGCGCTGATGGCTAGAGACGAAACAGCCATCAAAAATAGCCTTAGTCCGGACGAGGTAGCGGGACTACGTCTTTTCATCGGCCGCGGCAATTGTACCCAATGTCACAACGGTCCCCTTTTGACTAGTAATAGTTTTCACAGTATTGGCGTGCCTGATCCACTAGGCCAGCCGCCGGATATCGGCCGATTTGCCGGTGTACAACAAGCGGTGGCCAATGAGTTCAATTGTTTCGGCCAATATAGTGATGCCCAAACAGAGGATTGCAGTGAGTTGCGCTTCGTCAAGATGTGGGGAGAGGAACTGATGGGCGCCTTCAAAGTGCCAAGCCTGCGCAACGTGGCCGAAACCGCACCTTACATGCACGCCGGTCAATTCGCCACCTTGGGCGCGGTTTTGAATCACTATAACCAGGCTCCAGCCGGCCTAGGCCCGACCGGTCATACGGATTTGCTGCCGCTGGGTTTTACCCAATCAGAACTGGATCAGTTGGAAGCTTTCTTACGCACCTTATCAGGACCTTTGAACGTAGAGCCCGAGTTGTTAGCACCGCCCTAAATCACCCTTTTATCAGGCATGTATTAGAATGCCGGGCAAATCACCGGTTAATAAGGAGATCCATTGTGAAAACTTTCAAAATAGCCTTCGTCCCTCTTATTTTTGTGCTATTGGCAGCCTGCCGGAACGCGACTGAAGAACCGGCCAGCCCATCTTTAACGGACGAAAGCGCCAGCCAACCGACCGCAACCGCCGTCGTTGCCACAGATGCACCGGCAGCCAGTAGCGAGTCAACTACAGATCCAACGCCTACAACTCCTGATTCTACATCTACACCCTTACCCAAGCCCACAACTCCCCCTACTCCACAGCCCCCGGCCGAACCGGAGGAGGTAACCGTCGATGTGGCCGATGGCCTGACCATTTTCGGCACTTTTTATCCTGTGGCAGGCCAGGGGCCATGGCCGGCGGTGATGTTGCTCCACATGAACGGCGGCCAACGATCGGATTGGGACGCTTTCGCCCGGCAATTGGCCGGCGAAGGATATGCAGTCCTGGCGATAGATATGCGTGGTCATGGCGATACCGGCGGCCAAAGTGATTGGGAGTTGGCGGCCGGCGACCTGCAGCAAGTTTGGGCTTATTTAACCAGCCGGGAGGACGTGGACGAGACTCGCGCGGCCATAGCCGGAGCCAGTATCGGCGCCAATATGTCCCTGGTCACGGGCGTCGAGGAACCCTCGGTTAAGACGGTGATCATGCTATCGCCTGGCCTGAACTATTTTGACGTGACCACCGATGACCGTATTGTGCAATACGGCAACCGGCCGTCGCTTATCGTGGCCAGTGAAGAGGACACGCTATCGGCTGATTCTTCTGAGGAATTACACGAATTAGCGATGGGCGAAAATGAATTGGTCTTGTACCAGGGCGCGGGCCATGGGACCAATATGTTCGCTCGTGAACCGGAGTTGGCCGACCTGATGATCGCCTGGTTTGACCGGCACGTGAAGGGCGAAGAACCCATGGCCGATTTGCCGGCCCCTGCCTTGTTCGACGTGGCCTGGGACGATCGTTCGGCCTTTCGCCACGGTTTAATTAGCTCGGAAGCAGCTGCATTGGACGAACTGCCCAGCGCCAGCATCTATCATTTGGATCTGGCCATCTCGCCGGACCTGCTCTCGGTAGCCNNTGACGCCAGAATATCTTGATCGGGCTTGGACCGTCATGCGAGTCCCCTTGCCCGCTCCCCTCGCACCAGGCGAACAAGCCGTCATCGGATTGGAATTTATGGTCGACGTGCCGACAGAGGGCGGCAATAATTATGGGGTGTTTGCCGCCATCGATGATGTGTTAGCCCTGGCCCACTTTTACCCTCAGATCGCGGTCTACGACGATGAAGGCTGGAACATCGAGGCCCCACCGCCGAACGCCGACGTGACCTATGCCGATTCCGCCTTTTACCTGGTCAAAGTGACGGCTCCGGCCGAGCAAGTGCTGGTGACGTCGGGAAATGAAATCGATCGCCAGTTGGCCGGCGATGAGCAAATCGTGACCATCGCCGCCGGCCCGGTCCGCGATTTCTATATCGCCAGCAGTGATCGCTACACCGTGATCAGCGACACAGTGGGCGAAACGACGGTCAATAGTTATGGTTTTCCCGAATTCGCCGCACAGAACGAGCAGGTTTTGGAAGTTGCCACGACCGCTTTGGAGAGTTTGGGTGCCCGCCTTGGCGATTATCCTTTCGTCGAGTTCGATGTGGCCCCCACGCCCAACCTGGCCCTGGGCGTAGAATATCCGGGCGCGGTGGTCGTTCGCTCCGCTCTCTATGATCCGGAGGCGACGCTAGGTCAGACACCGGCGCTTGTTTTCACGGAAGCGACGGTTGCCCACGAAGTAGGTCACCAATGGTTCTATAGCGTCGTCGGCAATGACCAGATCGACGAGCCCTGGCTAGACGAAGCATTAACTCAATACGTCACCTTCTTATACTTCCTGGACGCTTATGGACTGGAANNTTGTGATTTGAGCCCCATATTTGCGGAATGGGTAGGTGACCAGTAGTATACATAAGATTTGAATTTGACAGTTTTTTGGCAACTATGTAATGCGTAATACGTGATACATAACTTGAGTCATTGATATCATTACGGATTACTTTTTTACGACTAGCGCGTTTCTTATACTTACACTCGGCTTGCAAAGACACCACCGCATGAATCGATCCCAACAAAAAAAGGCTGCATGGTTTTGGAGACAGCCTACTTGGTTACACCAACGGCAGCCCCATCGGCTACGCCAATGGCGGCATCCACTGGCTGCACTGGTATTATTGATTGCCCTGGTTTTCACAGCCGTGGGTCTGGCACAAGCCAGGCAGCAAGGGCAGGAAGAAGGATCTGATGGTTATGTAATCGCCGGCCAGTTGCTCGATAGCCAGGGACAGCCCGTCGTGGAAGCGCTGGTTACGGCCAAGATGCCGGCCGAGGATGAACCCTTGACCGAAACCGAAAGCCAGGAGGACGGCAACTGGGCCTTGATCACGGAAGGAGAGCCCCAGGCAGGGCTGGCTGTCATCGTCCAGCGTCCCCATTTCCAAACGGAAATCCTCGAATTAAGCCCCAATGATCTGGCAGAATTGCGGGTCACAGGCACCTTTGGTTTCGGGGAGATAATCTTGCAGCGCCAGATCACGGCCGGCTTCTGGGCCGCAACGCTGATCTTCGTGGCCGTCTTATTGATCATCGCCTTCGAAAAGCTGCACAGCACCACGGCCGCCCTGGTCGGGCTATCGGCCGTCTTTTTGGTTAGTTTCATCGGGGTAGCCTTCTGGCCTGATTTATTCATCTTCAATTTTGATCGCGCCTTGACCTATATTAACTGGGAGGTAATTTTCCTGGTCATGGCCATGATGATCGTCATTGCCGTCATCGAAGAAACCGGCATTTTCCAGTGGACGGCATTCCAGGCTTACCGGATGAGCGGTGGCCGGGCCTGGCTATTAGTTTTGATATTGATGGCCGTTACAGCCGTAGCCTCGGCCTTACTGGATAATTTCACCACGATGTTGCTGATGGCGCCCATTAGCTTGCAGATCGGCCTGGCTATTGGCATCAATCCCCTGGCGTTGATCATCCCTGAGGTGCTGGCTTCCAACGTCGGTGGGATCAGTACCCTTATCGGCACGCCGACCAATATCTTGATTGGCGCCCATGCCAATATTGGCTTCACCGATTTTCTGGTGAACCAGACGGTGGGCGTGGTTGCGGCCCTGGTAATGATGGCTCTGTTCGTCCTGTGGCACTACCGGGCCGAGTGGCGCAAACAAAGCGGCGGCATCTCTCCTGCACTGTACCAGATGTTGGAGGAAAACGCCCGCATCGAACACCCAAACCAGTTACGAAAATCGGCCATCATCTTCGTCTTGATAATCACTGGCTTTGTCGTCGGAGAACAATTTCACGTCGTCCCGGCCGTGCCCGCCCTCATCGGGGCAACGGCGCTTTTAGTGTGGCTGAAGCCGGACATCCACAGGATGATCACGGCCGTGGATTGGACCACTTTGGTCTTCTTCATGGCCTTGTTCATGGTGGTCGGCGCTGTCCAAGAAGTGGGCACTATCAGCTTCATCGCCGAGATGATCAGCCGGATCGTCGGCGATAGTCTGGTCATGGCCATTTTCGTGATGGTCTTTGGCGTAGGAACCCTGTCCACTGTGATCGCCAATATCCCGCTGGCGGCTTCCATGCTACCGGTGGCCGATTTCCTGTCCCTGTCTATTCCCGGTGCCCAGACAAAGGTTTTGTACTATGCCTTGTCCATGGGCGCAGCCATGGGAGGGAATGGTACAATAGTTGGTGCCGAAGCCAACCTGGTGACGGCCGGTATCACGGAACAAGCCGGCCGGCCGATCTCTTTCGTGGCCTTCTTGAAGGTAGGCTTGCCAGTAACTTATTTAACCCTAATCATCGGTTTTCTATGGCTTTTAGTACGCTTTGTTCTCTAATTTGAAGGATTGATACACGTCCAATCCATGGCCTGCCGGCTCGTTTGGCCGTGTCTCGGGAGGCAAAAGAAAGGTGGCGACTTTACTATACCCAACTCGAGGTGGGGATACCACCTATCGCAACCAGGATAGAGCCTGTGATCTCGCCAAGGAACTTGGCGCCGACATACTCCTGCTCTACGTGGGCAACGTCCATTTCCTGGACCACATTGCGGGACCAGTACATGTTGAGGTCTTACAAAAAGAGCTGGACGAAATGGCCGAGTTTTTATTGGCCGTGGCCGAAGAACGGGTCCAGAAATCCGGTGTCAAAGCCAAGCGGCTCATCAAGCACGGTGGATTCCGGGAGGCCTTGAAAGAAACCATCCAAGAATTCGGGGTATCAGCCGTGGTCTTAGGCCGCCCAGCCCATGATACGGCGTTGACTACCATCGAATACATCAGCAACATCGCCAAGTCGATCCCGGCCGAACTTAACATAGAATCCTTCGTCGTACATGAAGGCCAAATCGTGGAACATTATCAGCCATCAACGACAGAGAATACCGAATAATCGCCTTCTGTAAGCCTAAACACCAGAGCCTTTGTATTAATGCCTCTCGGTCAAAGGCGAATGAATCCTCTTACCAGCCACAACCAATAACGTAGAAAGAGAAGATATCCAACATGCGACCGATTTACAGCAGTTGGTTTTCGATCGCACGAAATTTCATGCCCTTACCTGACCTGAGGCCAGCCGATGGGCCCAGCGAGTGGTCTCCGGCAGGCGATATTTTGGTGTGCAAGCCATAACATACTCAATGGCGGTTTCCAGACTAATGCGATGGCCAATGGAGACATAGACTGGTTTCACATTGGTCCGGGTCCGCAATACTGCCCCAACCATCTCCCCTTCATGCCACAGTGGTTGCCAGGAGCCCCGGCTCTCTAACACCGGCTCATGCTGGCCGATCAGGCGCGTCTTAGCCACTCCGACCGCGGGGATATCGGCCAGTAGGCCAATGTGGCAAGCCAGGCCAAAGCGGCGAGGATGGGCCAAACCTTGCCCATCACAGAGCAACAGGTCCGGCCGGATCTCCAACTTCGCTAGGGCATCCAGGGCGGCCGGGGCTTCCCGAAAGGAGAGCAGGCCGGGCACGTAGGGGAAGGATGTCGGCCGATGGTCGACGATATGCTCGACGAGCTGTAAGTCCGGGTAGGTTAGCACGGCTACTGCCGCGCGGGTGATGGTATTCTTCTCCTGGAAGCCGATATCCAGGCCAGCCACATAGCGCACCCGTCCAAGCTTATCCTGGTCAATGACAGCCGGACGCAGCCGCTCCTGGATAGCGATAGCCTCTTGTGGCGAAACATTCCAACGATGGATAACTTTTATCCTCATTCCTGGTTGGGTTCAGCGACCTCTTCTTGGACCGGTGAGAAATGCCCATATATTCGGCCATCGTTCCTTTATCAACAAATGATCGTCGGTCTCTTCCCGCTGGGCCTCCAGGTAGATCATTGCCATGGCAGCACCGAACAGAGCGTACCACCAGGTGTCGGTAACCACACCAAAGACGAGGGGCCATGACAACAAGCTTATCCGCGTAGCCAGAAATGAACTGCCGGTGAGCGCCCTAACCAGGATCCACACGGCCAGGATCAATAGTGGGATTTGCCAGGCTATAAGGAACAAGGCAGCCACACCGGCCGTATTACCCCGGCCCCCGGCCCCTTTTAGCCAGACAGACCAGCGCGTTCCGGCCACCGTCGCCAATACTCCCGCGGCCACTAGTAATTCATTTCCCCCTACAGCACGGACAAACAAAACTGCCAACACACCTTTGGCCGCTTCGAGCAGGAAAACCAGCAGTCCGGCCCATCGAGCCACGCTTAGAGCCGCATTGGCCACGCCCAAATTACCGCTGCCAAGTTGCCGCAGGTCCTGCCCCGTAACCCATCTGGCTATCAGCCATGCTTCGGGAATCGAGCCGATGAGGTAGCAGACAACTAATACCCCAGCAATCATACCGCTATCACCTCCCTGGCAAATCGAACTTTTTATTCGTGCCGAACCGTTCGTGCTACTCTTTCATTCCTGTTGGTGCGCAGCGCATGTGTTTGGGCTCGTGCGTGTCGTCTCCTCAAAATAGACGATCCCTTTATCGCCGTCGACTGTGATCGTCTGTCCTTCCGGTATAAGAGTCGTGGCGCCAGTGACGGACATAACCGCTGGGATGCCATATTCCCGAGCCACGATGGCACCGTGAGGATGATATCAGGCCACGGCCGCGAACGGTTGAGCTCGAATGCCTCCTTCCGGGATTGGACTTCTTTTGTGAATGAGCGAGGAGAACGGACCATCTCTTCGAGATCTTCGAAGTGCAAGTAGAAGATATCATCTTGGCGCTCGATGTATCCTTGCTTGCACCAGCGGTGACCCAGTTCCAAAAGTAGCCGCCGGAGGGGCGGGAACAAGCGCGTCCATTCGAAGTGCATGGTATCACGCTCCCGGGCTGACGGTTGTTTTTCATGGCTAATAGGATTGATGAATTGCTCAACCATCGACTCCCGCACCGACGGCGATAGGGCATTAAGGGTTTGCTCTATATACTGGCGATGGAAGTAAGGCTGATTATAAAAGGTGCCAATCGCATCAAGATCCTGAACCGATTTTAAGCCGAGGGCATTGAACGTGAAGTCGAACATGCCTTGCAACAAGGGAGCGACTACCGAGAGAAATATGGGCGATAGGGCATCCGGAAAGATCTCCACCAACATAATACGGCTGTATTCGCCCTCGACGTTAATGAATTCTTCTGCAGGCGCCAGCGTCGTGATAGGCCGAGCTTGTAAAAGGTACCACTTGCCGTTGGCCAATCCCCGTTCAATGTCTTGGGGCACGCCATAATGCTCTTCAATCTTTAGGCCGAGCTCGGTTAATTCTGCTGCTTGCTGGTCCGTTAAAGCCATCGCAGTCCGCTGCTCCTCGGGCGTGTCCAGTTCCACGATGCCTCCGTCGGCCGTATAGGCGATCAACTTCTCTTTGCAGGCAGTATGGCGGGACAAAATATCGCCCCCCTTTTTGTTGACTGTCAGTGTATCAGGTGAAACCAGGCCCGAGACGACGGCCTCGCCCAATCCCCAGCTAGCGTTAATGACCACTTCTTCCCGATTCCCGGTCACTGGATTAGGGGTGAACAGAATGCCCGAGACTTCTGACTGAACCATAGCCTGAACCACCACCGACACATAGACTTTCTGATGGTCGAAGCCTTGCTCAACACGATATCGTATGGCCCTATCCGTCCAGAGAGAAGCCCAACAGCGGCGAACGTGCTCGAGTAGCGCCTGCTCTCGCCTCTGACGTTGAGATAAGTGTCCTGTTGCCCGGCAAAGGAGGCTGTGGGTAGATCCTCGGCCGTGGCCGACGAACGAATGGCGACAGGTAAGGAGGCCGGATCGGCCAGGTTAGCCCCCTTTCCACCAACCAGGTTTACTTCAGCCGCGCCTATCTCATGAAACCACCGTATGTATTTCATTGTTCATCTCGCTTTTGACATTTCTCATTGGCGCATAAAGCTGGCTCATCTTCTTTGTCTTGGAATATGTTGTCTGCCTTTCATGTCTGTGGCAGCTCTAGTAAACATCCCTTTGCAAGACGCCATCAACAATTTTGATCTGTACTAATAAGATAGCATATTTTGTCTGCGCCAATATGGCAGAATTGTGCTAAGGTGTGCAATTTTGTGCGCATTGGTAAGACTCCCGGAACCGTTAGTTCAATGGCTCACAGGAAGAGTCAGTGGTTCATTTTGCAATTAGCTAAACTTCCTCGAAAGCACTAGCCGGATGAAGCGGTAGGTTGCTGGCGGCGGACTAGTCCGCCTAGAGCGCTAATAAACTTCAATTATTTTGGAAATGATCCTATGAATCCCCCAAGCGGCTAGCTTTAACATGGCCTAGGGGAAACAGGGAAATTTATTATTAAATTGTTGAGAAGGAATGTCGCAGGGCATATAATGTGATGGAGCATTATTTTGTGACCATTCGTGCCAGTAGAGGACTAACAGGAAACGAAAACGTGTCAGGGCGCTAGGGAGTTAAGTAACACGCATACCACTGCCTTACGTGCCAGGCTGAACCAGTAGGAAGGAAGACATGAAAGAGTATGAAGTGATTAACTTTGACAACACTGAATCAGTAAGCTACTTGGACCTGATGAAGGGAAAACGCAGCGAGGTCGGAGAGCAACTTTCCGAATTAGCAAAGGAAGGCTGGAAAGTGCATACCATTCTTGAGTATGGCTATCAAGGTGGTTTAACACGGGCTGGTTCAACACAGGCAACCATTCTCCTCGAGCGCGAAGCCCAGCCGAGTTGATCGGGCTTCTTTCTTAGGCCAGTAGCAGGCGCTAATGATCTTAGCCTAATATCCCGTTGACCTCTTCCAGACTTTCCACCTTGCCTTTTTGTTGCCGCTGTTTCTACTCTATGCCGTCAATGTGACGAAAATCACCTGTCTTTAAGGAATGGAAAAGAAAAACATAAATAAGAACCGCCCAGCACGTAAGTCATAGGGGGGGAGGTGCTGGGCGGTCAATAAACACAGCAACCACGCTTCCGTTCAAGTTGCTGCAGTTAAGAGTGTATAAGATTTATCGGCAATTATCAAGAACGCTACGCAACCGCAACCGGTCATTTTGAC
>DOXE01000079.1 GCA_003519205.1 Chloroflexota bacterium | reverse complement strand
CAGGACCGGCCTGAGGCCAAGATGCTCAATCCGGCCGACTTTCAGGGTCGGGTTGTTTTTGACAACGTGACCTTTTCCTTCCGGCGGCCGGACGGCAAGTTAGATCCCCCGGCGATTAAGAACATCAATTTAACCGTCGAACCTGGCGAGCGAATTGGCATTCTAGGTGCCACCGGTGCCGGTAAGACCGCCCTGGTCAATNNCCGGTGACCCGGCGTGGTTACAATTTCTCTGGTGGTCAAAGGCAACGATTATCCATCAGCCGCACTTTGACCACTCAACCCCGGGTGCTCGTTCTAGACGATAGCACCAGCGCCCTGGACGTGGCCACGGAGAGCCGGGTTCAAGGGGCTATCCCAAAGTTTACCAATAACGTCACAACGATCTACATTGCCCAGCGCATCAGCGCTGTTATCGACTTGGATAAGATCGTCCTGATGGAAAATGGCGAGATCATCGCCACTGGTAACCACGAAGAACTCATGGAAAGTAGCCCTCTTTACCAACAAATCTACGAATCGCAGCTAGGCAGTGGCATCACCGCCGGACTGGAGGTGGCATTATGACTGCAACAACAAAAACCAGAGCGTTAACGCTCAAAGAGCGAATGGAAACTCGCAAGCGGGTGCCGGCGACTGAGAAAAAGGACGATACCGGGCTCATTTTACGACGATTAGTCAATTATATGGCCGGCGGCGAGAGCCGGACCCGATTCATTGTGGCCATGATAGTTCGCATCATTGCCGTGGCCGCTCTGGTAGCCATCCCCACCTTCACCGGGCTGGCTATCGACGTCATCAGTTCTCCGGATGGCACAAGCCAGGAACTGGTACGCTGGTCACTCTTGGCCATTGGCGCCGGGGTGATCTTCCTGGTGTTGAGCTTCATCGCCGAGCGGACTTTTTCTCGTCTAGCTACTGACGGGCTTTACAAGTTACAGCGCCATCTCTTCGAGCATATGCAAACCCTATCGTTAAGTTTCTTTGATCGCCAGCCATTAGGCCAGCTGACTAGCCGGGTGACGAACGATACAGAAGCGGTGGCCCTTTTCTATGAGAGCGCGGTAGCTCAGATCATCCGGGCCATTTTCCAGATCCTGCTGGTCATTATCATGATGTTCATCATCAGTACACAGCTCGCCTTGGTGGCCCTACTGATCGTGCCGGTTATGCTCTTATTAACCGGAGCGATCCAACGGGTAGCCACGCCTGCTTTTGCCAAACTGCAGGAGGATTTGGGCGATTTGAGCGCTTTCCAAGAGGAGACGCTCTCCGGCAATAAGGTCATCATCAGCAATCTCCGTCACGATTGGGCTGAAGATAAGAACGATGATCAAGCGGGCGATGTGTTTGATGTTGCTAGCCATGCCTTCTTCGCCTCGTTACTCAACTTCCCGCTAACTCAAACATTGACAATGCTGCAGATCGCCGTGGTCTTGATGATTAGTTCCCTGATGGTCCTGGATGGCCAACTCGAGTTTGGCATTGTTATTGCCTTCATTAGCTATACGGCCTTGCTGGCTTCACCTTTGTCAGAAATCGCCAACCTGACCGCGACGAGCCTCAACGCCGTCGCTGGCGGCCGGCGGGGGTTTAATATTATCGACGAAGAGCCGACCGTGGTCGATGCTCCCGATCCCACCGATTATCAATTTGAAGGCGGCCATGTGGAGTTTAAGGATGTCGACTTTAGCTATGTGCCCGGCCGGAAGATCCTCAAACACAACACCTTTGAAGCCAAACCGGGACAGAAGATCGGCATCTGTGGCCCTACCGGTGCCGGTAAGTCGACGATCATCAATATCCTAACCCGGTACTATGACATCGACAGCGGGACGATCCTGATCGATGGCTAAGACATCAGCAAGTTAACCCAGGTAAGCCTGCGCCAGCAAGTCGGGGTGGTGTTACAAGAGGCTTTCCTCTTCACTGACACGGTGATGAACAATCTTATGTATGCCCGGNNGAAGGTTTGGAACGGCTGATGTCCGGCCGGACGAGCTTCGTCATCGCTCACCGGCTGAGCACCATCCGCGATTCCCACAATATCATGGTGGTCAACGGTGGCGAGATCGAGGAATTTGGCCCCCACGATGAGCTGATGGCCAGGAAAGGATTTTACTATAATCTATACATGAGCCAGTTCAAGGGGAAAGGTCCCGCTGGAGAGGCAGGTATCGAAATGGATTTTGTGGCCACCTAGCCGAACGAAAGCAGGTGTAAAACCGGGTTAAGGTAATACATTCACTGTCTGTTGTCGCGTGGTGGTTTGATTATAATCACTCGAGGCTAAAAGGATATAAATGACGGTGCCTATCGCGCTGTTGTTACAATCGTTCCAGGAACTGTTGAAAGCCAAATTCTCCTGAACCGTAACGCTGTTCTTTAGGAGGCTCACCTTGGAAGCGTTACCACCCACGCTCCAAGACAGAGTAATGCATTGATTGACCCGAACCTGTTGTGGTGAAACCGTAAAGTAGTAAATAACGGGCTCATAGTTTGGTGTTGGCGTACCGGGAATCACGGTTGGGGTGGAAGTGGGTACGGCCGTAGCTGGATCGACGACATTTATGTACCATTGTGCCCGGCTAGTTCCTCCAGGTCCGATTGCTTCGATCGAATAAATCTGTTGACCAGTCGATGTCGGGCAATCTTGCATCGACGAGCTTGCCGGTGCAACAGGCCATATAACAACATTGTTTCGCAAAATGTTCACCGTGTCAGTCTGACCTTCCACGATCCACTGGATGGTTACGCACTGTCCAAGGGATATTTGATCGGGGGGATCTACTGTAAAACGCACGATTTGGGGCACGCTCGTATTAGGGATAACGAATATCGTTAGCTCCCGGATAACCACCGATCCATCATTTAAGACAACCCTTAACTCGTAAGTCGTCGTAGATCCCGGGCAAACTGGCAGCGAGAAGTTGCCAGGAACGCCGTTGACCTGCCAATTTTCTCCTCGTTCATAAAAATAAACTGCCTGGACGTTTCGCGTCGACCAGGTCACGGTGGAACATTGACCTTGTTGACTAACTTCTGGGTTAGCTGAAAAGTCGATGCCTGGAACCGGGGTTTGTGTGGGTAATGGGGTCGGCGTGGGTAACGAAGCCACATCCACAGCTACAGATACCCTTTCCCCAAAAATCAAGCCTGATGGATTATTGCGCATGGACCAATATTGGACATATGTGCCTGGCTCAACAGGGGCGACAAGATCGACCCAGAAATCATAAGTCTGGCCAGGTTGCACCTCAGTTTCGACGATAATGGGTACCCCACCCATGCGAGCGGCCGGATCGTTTCCATCGACTGGGATCAAGGCATAGTTTTGGTTCCAGTTACACGTGCCTGAGTTTCTTAAACGCCAACCTTTTAGAAATGCCTCGCCCGCGTTCACTTGGGGAATATCTTCAAAATCCTGATGGCTGAAGCTGAGATCTTCGACAAACTCTGAAGAATCGATACAGCCAGTCGTTGGAGGAGATAATGGCGGGAGAGGTGTAGCAATTGGTTCTGGCAATGGTGGAATTGCCTCATCCGGAAGTCCAATATACTCTATAATCAACGATCTAAGCGTCCCATCATTCTGCATTTCGAAGAGGGCTTGATTGATCTCGGCAAGCAAAGTTCTCGCCCCCTTGGGCACAGCCATGGCAAATTGTTGGGGGGTGATACCTTCGGCCACGACCTTCACGTCACCTTGTTCCTCGGCCAATTGTGCCGGTTGCATATCTAAAGCTACCAGGTCTACTCGGCCTTCTGCCAGATCCCCTATCGCATCGTCTATACGTTTGTACTCATGAACATGACTGGCTGGCAAGATACCCGCTTCGACGAGATTCGTTCGTGCCCAATTTTCGTATACGGTGCCGCTTTCCACCCCGATCCGCAAGCCAGACACCTCCTCAATAGTTGAGAGCCGGTCGATCGACGATTCGTCGTCGGCCAATAATGCATCAGAACTCACGTAATAGACGTTGCTGAAGTCAACGAACTGAGCCCTTTCGCTGGTAACGGAGATGGCCGAAATGGCCAGGTCGATCTGGTTAACCTGGAGGGCATTACCCAGTCCATCAAAGGCCATATCTCTTAGCTCGACGTCCAAGCCAAGGCGCCGGCCGATCTCTTGAATGATGGCGATGTCGAGACCGCCGATCTCGAAATTCTGGTCGTAATATTCAAAGGGTGGGTAATTGGCCGCAGTGCCTACGATTATCGTTTCCCTGGCCAGGATCTCACCCCAAACCGAATCTTCAATGGGCAAACTCTCTGTGGTAGTGGTTGCCTCCGTTGTCGTCTCTAGCTCAGGTCGATTTCGTAACAGGAAAACCACGAATGCAGCAGCTATGATCAAAAAAATGACCACAGCAATAATGGCCAGAATAACTGATCCCCTATTACGATTGCCGCTCGTATCGGATTGCTCAGGTGATTCGGGATCTTGCCCCAATTCGGGTGCGATCTCTCTACCATCCTCGGGGCTCAGCTCCCCGCCATTCGTCTCCCCATACTGCTCCACATTGGCATTATCCTCTTCCATGTGTACCCTCCAAAACGTGGCCTGACTTGATCGAGTGCTTGCTCGTGATTCTATCCGAATGCACACTTGGAACAAAGGAAAAACAAGTCAAACTTATGACTATTGGCGGACCCTGCTATACTCTTTCTTTAACTCAATCATGAAAATAGCTGGTGTGATGCTTGATTATCCTGCCTTGCTCGTGCGATGTTTTGTGTTAATTATCCATGACTGAGAGATCATTAAACGGGATCACGGACCAATGGATTTGTTAACAAAACCTGTGGCTTGGATCGTCGTGTCTATCCTGGCCTTACTTGGAACCGCATTTAGCTTGCCAACATATTTTATTGGCCAGCAAGGTATGCCTGCCGTACGAGAACGATTTCCTCAAGTACAGCCAGAGCGGTGGCAGCAGCTAGAGGATTTGTTCGGTCGTTGGGTGTCGATTTTATTATTACTAACGGCAATACCAGGTTTTGGCACAGTAATACCTCCGGCGGCCGGTGCTAACAATATTAAGCTGGTGCCATTCCTCATCTGGGTAACCATTGCCAAGCTACTGCGTTACTGGTTCCTGGCATTGGTCGTATTTGGCAGTGCCCGCGCATTTCAAAACTGGCTAAACTCCTGATTACCACCTTTATGCCCAGACTATTAATCGGCTTCGAAACGGAGTGGTTGGTCAATCTCATTTCAATGATATTCGTAACCAGCGAGACGATGGTGGTCAGATCTGGTTTTGATCCCATTCTTTTTTCGTAATGAATCCAGGCCGGCCCCCCTATCAATCAATTGGACGATGCTTTTTTCGGCCTGCAATCCCACCAGTTCTTACCTAAGTTTCAGTCGAATCATCGTTAAATAACCGGCGAAATTCTTCCTCCCACACATCGTCGAGTGGATCAAACGACGTCTCGGTAAACTCTTCGGACAGGCGGAATAAATAATCACGAAGACCGAGTTGCGGAGCAACCTTGTCTAATTCCTCCACTTTGGCATCAACTAAGCGTACTAATCGTTTACTCTTCTTCTCCAAGTCGGATAAGTCAATTTCTAACTTGAGAAAATAATTGACCCGGCGCATGATCCCATACCAGGCCATGTAATCGTTTTCGATTCGAATCGTATTTCCTATTTCGGCGATATCTGAGAATTCATAAGTGGGAACGAAACCATAAAAAGAAGCAAAATCTATAGCCTGTTCGCCAGCTACACGGCAAATATAAGATCCGATACTCGCGCCACCATGATAGTCCGATAAGTTGACGGCTAACTGTTCAATCTCGGATTTCATGGCCGGCCGACTGTAAATACAGGAAACAAAACGCTCTTTATCATAGGGCAATTCGCCATAGACTCCACCTAAGCCGATGATCCGTTTAACGCCAAGGGTTTGAGCAATTCGCAAAAACTCAGTAACGTAACGCGCGGCATCGAGGTGTGGTTCATCTCCTAAAAAGAACACTACACCTCGTTCGTCATCACCAGCATAATAGATCTCGTTACGCGGTGTCTCCAGGGATTCGGGAAACCCTTCTTTAAACCTTACCACCGGCCGGACCAAATCGTGGGTGCCCGGAAACTGGAACAGGTAAAAGCCGTCGGAATGCAGTGTACCTATCCTGTGGGCCTTTGTCTGATCGATAAGATACTGGGGTAGACCCGACGATATCGAACCGGCATCCGCCCACTGGCGCCAGCCCGCAATCATGAAGATCTCATTTGCTTGTGGCTGCTCCCAAATTTCTACTGTTTCCGGCATAAAGTTCGCCTCCATCTGTTATGATATCGCTATGCTACACGATAAAGTCCTTTCGTGGCAATGTTATTTGTACATTTAGGAGGTAANNTTCTTCATTAACCATTCAATCATGGGCACCGAGACAGAAATGACACCTAATGACACTTTATTGGCAAAGCGAGAAGCGGAACTGACCATCATAAACGATGTACAACGAGCGCTGGCAAACCAAGTCGACATTGAATCCATCATCGACCTGGTCGGCGACCAAATCCGCCATCTATTTGACGCTCAGCTTCTTTCAATTAGCACTTTCGACCTCGAGATTGGATTGCATTATGTCAATTATCTCGTCGAAAATGGCGAGCGTTTATATCCCAAACCAAAACCCTTCAACGAATTACACCAGCATCTCATTAGCAATCACCAGCCTATTCT
Source organism: Chloroflexota bacterium (assembly GCA_003519205.1). Classification (GTDB taxonomy): domain Bacteria; phylum Chloroflexota; class Anaerolineae; order Promineifilales; family Promineifilaceae; genus UBA11865. Next base: position 1,743 of record DOXE01000079.1, on the reverse strand, counting down.
TATCAACCAAAATATCTCCCAGGCTATGGATGAACTTGGATTGCAGTTCCTGGGTGGTGACCCAGATTCATTGCCGAAGTCGGTCATGTTCGTACCTCTCGTATTTAGGAAAAAAACGACAGGTTTTGTGAGTTTACAAAATGCTGATCGCGAGAACGCATTCGATGATTCCGACTTGCGTCTGCTAACCACTTTAGCCAACAGCATGAGCGCAGCTTTAGATAACGCCCGTCTTTTCGATAAAACTCACCGGCTTTTGGACGAAACCCAACAGCGAAATAACGAACTGGCTGTGTTAAATACCATCCAGCAAGCTCTGGCTGCCGAATTAGATATGGAAGCCATTTATGACCTGGTTGGCGATCAGATTCGCGAGCTCTTCGACGCACAAGTAGTCATGATCGGCACATTTGACCATGAAGAAGAACGAGAACATTATCCCTATCTCTTTGAAAAAGGAGAACGCTTTTATCCCGAGCCACGCCCTTTCGATAATCTACGTCGCCACCTTATCCAAACCAGGCAACTCGTTTTGATTAATGAATACTCTAATGAAGTTATTGCCGAATTTGGTCTTCGAGTAGTACCAGGAACAAGAATGCCGAAATGTGCAGTTTATGTACCGCTCATTGTAGGAGAAACGGTAAGAGGCCACATTAGCCTTCAAAATGTCGATCGACCTTACGCTTTTAGCGATTCTGACGTGCGCCTATTGAGCACTTTGGCTAACAGCATGAGTGTTGCCCTGGAAAATGCTCGGCTTTTCGACGAAACGAACCGGCTCCTTGCAGAAACGGAGCAACGGGCAGCAGAAATGAGTACTGTCAACACGGTTAGTCAGGCGCTTGTTTCTGAAATAGAGCTCAACAACTTAATAGAATTGATCGGCGAACAAACGCGAGTCTTATTTGACGCCGACATCGTCTACGTCGCTTTGCTCGACGAACATACGAATATCATAAACTTCTCATACAACTATGGTGAGGACCTCGTTTCCATTAGCTATGGTGAAGGATTGACCAGTCGGATCATCCAGACAGGCGAACCATTGCTGATAAATGAAGACGTTCCCGGTCGGCATGAAGAACTGGATATCAAACAAATTGGGGTCAAAGCCAAGTCCTATTTAGGTGTACCAATTAAGTCCGGAAGAAATACCATCGGTGTCATTAGCGTACAAAGCAAGCGGGCAGAAGGGCGGTTTGATCACGATGACATGCGCCTTCTAGCAACAATCGCCTCAAATGTTGGGGCAGCCATTCAGAATGCCCAGCTCTTCTCCGAGATCCAACGGCAAAAGAAATATTCTGAGGCACTGGTGCAGAATAGTCCGGCAGCAATTATTGCGGGCCAATCAATCGAGCATATCGTCGAAACGTGGAATCCAGCAGCCGAAAAACTGTTCGGATACACACAGGAAGAAGCTATCGGGCGGAAAATCGACGATCTAGTGGCCAGTTCCAGCCAACTTCACGATGAAGCTACCAAGTTTCGGGTTCAAGTCACACACGGAAAAAAAGTCCGATCTATCACTCAACGAACCCGAAAAGATGGTAGTCTGGTTGATGTCGAGCTTGTCGCCCAACCTGTTATTGTAGATGGGAAAGAGATGGGCGTCATTGCCATCTACCATGACATCACCGAGTTATTAAATGCTCGCCGGGAAGCCGAGGCAGCTCGATTAACGGCCGAACAGGCAAATCAGGCCAAAAGTGCCTTTTTGGCCAATATGAGTCATGAGTT
>DOXE01000202.1 GCA_003519205.1 Chloroflexota bacterium | reverse complement strand
TTGTAGCCAGATTCTATTAATGATATACTTAAAAATCAGCCTATTTGGTGTGACATGATAACAGAAACCCCGACACCTGTAGAAAACAGAACTGAAGCCATTCCAATCATTTACGTGGTCATAGGCGTTGTGGTTCTCATCATTTTAGGGATTGCGCTGGCGGCAGGGATTTTGTTCTTAGCCAGCAATTACTCTGCTGAACTTGAGGCTGTTCGAGATGTATTCATCATTGCCTTGGCCTTGGAGTCATGCGTATTCGGCGTGGTATTAATGCTGATGTTAATCATGTTAATTCGATTGGTTAATACTGTCGAATTCGAAATCAAACCGATACTCGAACAAACAAATGAGACGATTGGAACCGTACGGGGTACGACGAATTTCGTAAGCAAAAACGTGATCGATCCGGTGGTGAAAACGAAGAGCTATGTCGTCGGCGTACGGCAGGGGTTAAGGGCGCTATTCGGTGATCCACGGAAAAATTTACCGGATTGACTCAGTGGCTCGATGGAAATCCGGTGGGAAGGAGAATTGTGATGAGTGACAATGGAGATGATTTTGGAGCGTTTATGGCTGGTTTTGTCATNNATTGTATTAGATGAAGGCAAAAGCATGCTTAAAAAGGAAACTAAGACCGAAGCTGAAATCGATGTCGAAGAAGAGCAGATCATGGCAGGCGATCAGGAGGAAGCAACGGAGGAAGTGGAAACATAAACGCCATTCTTATCCAACCCAGACCATAAAAAAGCAGGCGTCCTGTCAACAATCAGGAACGCCTGTTTTTTCGTCTCACTTTGGCCCTTTCGTGAAGAATTAAAGTTCGATATTATTCAGAGAAATGACAAAAGTTCAATCGATCACTTTATCCCAATTGATTGATGAATTATCGCCGGGATCGTCAAACGATGATATTCGTCTTATTCAAAAGGCTTACGGGTTTTCTTGCAACTCGCACAAAAACCATCGACGAGAATCCGGTGAACTATACATCGAACACGACCTGGCAGTAGCTCACATTACTTGTACATTGGGTATGGGCGTGAATACGATCACTGCCAGCCTTCTTCATGATGTCTTGCTAGAACACACAGAACAGGATGCACTCGCCATTCAAAGGAATTTTGGTTCTGAAATCGCTAATTTGGTCACTGCGTTGGATAAGCTGACACCATATACAGATAAGCACGCCGAAGATAGGGATGATAAGACATTAGAGGCTATCCGGCGGGCGATTTTAACCATTATTGAAGGTGATACACGAGTTATTTTGATTCACCTAGCTGATCGACTGCAAGATTTAAGAAAAGCAAATGAACTGCCTACTGAAAAACGGCAACAAATAGCATTAGAGGCAAAAGACATTCATGCCCCGTTAGCTAATCGTCTAGGGATTTGGCAAGTTAAGTGGGAGTTGGAAGATCTGGCATTTCGATATTTAGAACCGGAACAATACCGGGCCATCGCCCGTCAAATTGCCGAGAGAAGGATTGAACGGGACCAGAGAATAAGGGATGCCGCCGACATCCTGGTTGAAAAGCTACAAATGGCCAATATTGATGCTGAGGTTACAGGCCGGCCAAAACACATCTATTCGATTTATCGGAAGATGCGAGAGAAAGGACTCAACTTTGAGAATATTTATGATATCCGTGCCTTAAGGGTGATTGTCAAAGAAGACTCACCGAATCTCTGCTACCAAGTTTTGGGGATTGTACATAATCTCTGGAAACCTATTCCCCAAGAGTTTGACGATTATGTCGCTCGACCTAAACCAAATGGTTATCAATCCCTCCATACGGCCGTTGTAGATGAGCGNNAACCTTAAAGATGCATGAAGAGGCAGAGAGGGGAATCGCCGCTCGATGGACCTACAAAGAGGGTGGGCGTGGGGGATCATCAATTAGCCAGCAGGTTAATTTACTCCGGCAGTTGATGAGTGGGTTACGCGAGGCTGATGGCTCTTCAACAGACGAGGAAGCCTTCAAAGCAGAGTTTCTCGGTGAGCGGATCTATGTCTTCACGCCGCGAGGGGATGTAATCGATCTACCGGAAGGTTCAACTCCAATTGATTTCGCTTATGCCATTCACACGGAAGTGGGACATCGCTGCCGTGGAGCGCGCGTCAATGGCAAAATGGTTAGTCTTGACTACAAACTGATTTCCGGTGAACAAATTGATATCATCACTGCCAATAAGGGCGGACCAAATAGAGATTGGATGAATGAGAATCTCGGATTCACAGGTAGCGCTCGTACTCGAAGCAAGATTAGAGCCTGGTTCCGGCAGCAAGAGCGAGAAAAGAATATCACCCAGGGACGGGAGATCGTCAACCGTGAGCTCAAACGATTGGGCGTTTCTGACGTCTACACACTAAAAGATATCGCCGATGCCCTCAAGTTCGACGATATTGACAAGTTCCTGGCCAAGGTTGGATTTGGTGATATTCAGAGTACTCAAATTGGTGGCGCAATCTCAATGTTGCAACAGAAATTGCAACCGGATGATGAACTTCGTCCCTTACTCAAGAGACAAAAACCGAAGAGTAAACGATTGACAGTTCGCGGCATTGCCGGATTGCACACCCGAATGGCGGGTTGTTGCAATCCTATTCCACCTGAGCCGATCGTCGGTTATATCACCAGGGGGCGAGGAGTTACCATTCACAGCCAAAGCTGTAAACAGGCAATGTCCACCAAAGAGCCTGAGCGCTGGATAGATGTTCAATGGGGGATTGAAGAAGATGCTTATCCTATTCCAATTGTCATCAAAGCCTACAGGCGTCCAGGTTTAATGGATGATATTGCTAATATTCTCAAGGGACATCACGTTAACCTAGTAAAAACGAAGACAACCACGGCAAATAGTGTGACAACAATATTTATGGTTGCAGAAGTCTCAAGTCTCGATCAATTGAACTGGGTTCTGGGAAAATTTGAACGACTCCATAATGTGATCGAAGCCCGACGCGAACGCTGGACTGATTAATGCATGCAGATTGAAATGTGCCCAGCCAAAGATCGGACCGAGATCATGATAATCTTGCCAATATTAACTATTTGATGAGGAGCCCTTTTGCCCACCAAGTTGGCTAATGTGGCGAATGGAATAAACCGCCCCGCTAGATTTAAGGACACTTTCATACAATTTTAGCGAATCTACGGTAAACGTCACGGGCTTTACCTGGCTTCCCCATGGTAATCCGGAGCCTTCCACCTGCAGGGAATTCTTAACTCGGCCTAACGTCAAATGGGGATGGAATTTTCTTTTATCCAATTCCCAGCCTATCGGGTTAAGCATCTGATCAATCATTTTCTGGAGTAACAACAGCGAATCAAGATCCCCGTTAACGTCAACCCAGACGATTCGAGGCCGGCGCGGATTTGGAAAGCACCCAAGTTTATTCAAATTCAAATCAATTTGAGGGTTATCACCGCCCACTTTATCCAATCCGCCAGTAATTTGATTCAGTCTTTCTACTTTAGTATCGCCAAGAAACTTAAGGGTTAGATGGATGTTTTCAGGTCGGACCCATCGAATGGATTTATTGGGAACTTTCNNTCCAGGTTTCGAACTTCGTTCGCGTGGGTCGTGATGAATCGTCTTCTAGGCGCTACCTCACTGCCCATCAACATATCAAAGGTTCGATCGGCCATTACCGCATCTTCGATGGCAACCTGGAGTAACGTCCGGTTAGAAGGATCCATGGTTGTTTCCCAAAGTTGATCAGGATTCATTTCACCAAGACCCTTATATCGTTGGAGCTCATATTTTTTGCTATTTTTTTGCAGGCTCCTTAACAGTTCCGAATTTTCGGACTCGGTATAAGTATAATTGACCTCTTTTCCAGCCTTGACTTGATACAAGGGAGGTTGGGCGATAAATAGATGCCCATTTTCAATCAATGCCGGCATGTATCGGAAGAAAAAGGTCAATAAGAGTGTACGAATATGACTCCCATCTACATCCGCATCGGTCATGATAATAACTCGACCATAGCGTAAATTCTCAATATCAAAGCCATCACCAATGCCCACACCCAATGCCGAAATTAGTGCTTTTACTTCATTATTGTTTAAAATCTTGTCAAGCCTGGCTCTCTCTGTATTCAGTATCTTGCCCCGGAGAGGCAAGATTGCCTGAAAGTGGCGATCGCGCCCTTGTTTGGCTGAACCACCGGCTGAATCACCCTCCACGATATATAACTCACTTCTCGAAGGATCCCGCTCAGAACAATCAGCCAGCTTGCCAGGAAGTGTCAAACTCTCCAGCGCACTCTTGCGCATCACTAGTTCGCGCGCCTTCTTCGCTGCTCGCCGAGCCCTGGAAGCCGTTAAGCAACGCTCTACGATACGGCGGGCATCTCGGGGATTCTCTTCGAGGAAGTCAGCAAATGCTTCGGAGGAGACCGAAGAGACAATGCCACTAACCTCGGCATTCATCAATTTCACCTTTGTTTGGCTTTCGAATTGAGGATCAGGGTGTTTGACACTAACGACGGCCGTAACCCCCTCGCGTGTGTCATCGCTCGTGAAATTATTATCCTTTTCCTTGAGAAAGTTATTCTTGCGAGCGTAATTATTGATCACCCGGGTGATAGCTGTCCGTAAACCCGTAAGGTGTGTTCCACCATCGGGCGTATGTATCGTGTTTGCAAAGGCGTATTCAGAAGTTGCGATCCCATCAGTATATTGAATCGCCACCTCGACCTCGACCTTATCGACTTCCTTTTGGGCATAGATCGGATCATGTAGTACTTTCCGATTGCGATTTACATAACGCACAAATGACTTGAGCCCACCTTCAAAGTAAAAACTCATCTCGCGATTGAGCGCCAAACGTTCATCCCGGAGAGTGATGAATACACCTCTAGTGACAAAGGCCATTTCTCGAAACCGGTTTAAAAGAATTTCATACCGATAATCTACATCATCTTTAAAGATGGTATCGTCAAACTTATAGGTAGTTGTCGTTCCTGTTGTCTTGTCACTTCTGGGAACCTTCTTCACTTTTTCTACCGGACCAACTGGAATTCCCCTTTCATATCGTTGGATATACACACCTCCGTCGCGTTTGACAGTGACTTCCATCCATTCAGATAATGCATTCACAGCCGCTGCCCCCACCCCGTGCAAACCACCAGAGACCTTATAGGCCGATTCGTCAAATTTACCGCCTGCATGTAGCATCGTCATGACGACCTGTAAGGCCGATACTTTTTCAGTCGGATGTTCAGAAACCGGTATGCCAATCCCGTTGTCACTGACTGTCACGCTTGAGTCATCATGAATGGTGACCTCAATTCGATCACAGCGTCCGGCAAGGGCTTCGTCAATAGAATTGTCGACAATTTCATAAACTAAATGGTGTAGGGCTTTGGTATCGGTACCCCCAACATACATACCCGGCCGCCGCCGAACTGCCTCCAACCCCTTAAGCACCTGGATGCTATGGGCATCATAATCAGCTTTCTTCCTTGCTGTTGCAGCCATTTACTCTCCTCAAACAAATGATCCTGAGAATTGATCATTAGTACGATCACGATAAAAAATGAATATTGCAGTCACCAATGCGGTATTGACGAAGGCATGACCGGCAATGCTTACTAGAGTTAACCAGGATCCATCGTCGGCCAGACGCCAAAGTAGATTCGTCCCACTACTGATAAGGATTACCAACAATAACATGTTGACTGTTGGCATTGTATTGTTGTACACCAGATAAATACTATCTCTAACCGCACCAAGTACAGATCGACCTCGAAATACGATTGCTGGTACAGCCAAAACGAGAGTGATTGCCACGATCACAAATCCAAACAACATCACCACGATAAACAGACTATTAGTAATCAGCCCAAGGATCACTGCTATGGGTAACAAGGGTATCCATACGACGAACAGAGCAAAAACAAACACTAAGCCTAGCAGAAAAAGTCGAATGGTACTCAAAAAGAGGTGGCGAAGAAACTGACCGAAACGGAAATGTACTTCATTATTTTGATCCGTTAAGGTATAGCTAATGAGGCCAAGGTAAGTGGTGGTCAACAAAAGACCAATAAGACTGAGTCCGACAAATAATAACAGCCAGATAAATACGCTTTCCACTTCCATGAGGGCTGGTGATAATGGCGTGTGGTCTGGGATGGCTCCACTCATCAACGCCGGAATTCCGATAAGCGGTATACTTATAGATGTAAATAGATTGATCTGCGAGGCTAGATCTACAATCTGCGATATCGTTTCGCTGAATGCTGGTTCCGTTCTAAGGATCCTTGCACTCTCTTCAACTAAACTCTGTACGCTTAATCGAGGACCAAGCCAATAAAAAATGTCCAAAAATAGCGGCAAGGTTATTAGCCAAAGATGATGTGTAGTTAGTTCAAATCCGGCAGAAAGTGTCGCAATAAGACCAGGCTGGGAGTGTGGTTTTTTGTCCGATACTTGCTTCATAATAACCCCTCAATTATACCTCATTTGCTCTTATTAAACGAGATAAATCGGCATCATTTCTCCTGGGACGACTTTCCAAAAAGACCAAATGGGGCTAATATTCAGCCCCTTCCAATCCGTCTTTGTTTATTCCCTTGCCTCACCCTTTTGCGGACGTACAATAGGCAATGCACAATTGACAATTAAGGAGCAAGTTAATGACAGATGTTCAAACGATAGCCGACCGGATTGTTGACAACATAGAAAAAGTCATCGTTGGTAAGCACTCGTCCGTTCAACTGACGGTATTGGGTCTTCTCTGCCAGGGCCATATGCTCATAGAAGATGTTCCTGGTACAGGAAAAACGGTGTTAGCAAAATCCATCGCAAAATCGGTTGGCTGTAAGTTCCAAAGGATTCAATTCACCCCAGATATGTTACCGACCGATGTAACGGGTGTCTCTGTTTTTAATCAGAAAACTCGTGAATTTGAATTCAGACCAGGTCCAATTCACGCCCAAATTGTTCTGGCCGACGAGATAAATAGAGCTACGCCAAAAACTCAGTCAGCCTTATTGGAGGCGATGGAGGAGCGACAAGTAACCGTTGATGGAGTTACACATCCACTTACTCCCCCATTCATGGTGTTAGCTACACAAAATCCTATCGAATACGAAGGGACTTTCCCTCTTCCGGAAGCCCAACTAGACCGCTTTCTACTTCGTATCCAACTCGGTTATCCGACAAAGGATGAAGAGGTTGAAATCCTCGATAGGCAACAATACATTCACCCTATCGAGGAGCTCGAACAGGCAGTCTCTGTAGATGAGTTATTAGCAGCACAGACGGCGATTAAGGAGGTGTATTTGGATTCATTAGTTAAGGAGTACGTGGTCGAAATTGTTAGAAACACAAGAATTCACCCTGACGTATATTTAGGCGCAAGCTACCGTGGAGCACTGGCTATTTATCGTCTGGGCCAAGCGCGGGCTGCTATGTTTGGTCGCGATTACGTCTTACCAGATGACGTCAAAGCTCTTGCAGAGCCGGCCTTAAGCCATCGTATCATCGTTGGACCGGCCGCACGTATTAAAGATATCGAACCGGATTCCATCGTTCAGGATATATTAGAGAATCTCCCAGTTCCCGGCGCGCAGGTCACCTCATAATCATGTTCAAACAAAGACGGACAGGCGTCATAATCCTAATCCTTCTTTCATTAATCGCCGGTCTGGCTACTGGCCGAGATATCTTTTTCAACATCACTTACTTATTAGGCTTGTTATTAATTGTTTCGCTCCTGTGGGCATGGAGCAATATTAACTGGGTTCACCTTTCCAGATTAACCCGAACCCGCCGTACCCAAGTAGGTCGCCCTCTGGAGGAAAGGTTCACCATTCGTAATACAAGCATCCTGCCAAAATTGTGGATAGAGGTCCGGGATTATTCCACACTTCCAACTCATTTCAGTAGTAAGGTCGTCAATGGTTTGGGTTCACGAGCAAGCTTTACCTGGCGGGTGAACACCATTTGCAAAACACGGGGCCGCTACCGATTAGGTCCCATACAATTAAATACGAGCGATCCTTTCGGGTTATTCCCGATGCAACGGGATCTCACACCGACCGCAAACGTCGTGGTCTATCCATTGACTTTAGACATTCACCAATTTGCCTTACCGATTGGCGTCCTTCCCGGAGGCGACGCATTACGCCGCCGAACGCATTATGTCACGACAAATGCTGCCGGCGTACGAGATTACGCCCCTGGAGACAGCTTCAGCCGTATTCATTGGCCTAGCACAGCCAGGCGTGAAAGATTGATCGTAAAAGAATTTGAACTAGATCCCTTGGCAGATATTTGGCTTGTAGTAGACATGGCAATTTTCTCCCATCTTTCTGCCAGCCAAGAACCCTTGCCCGCCCCAGGTCCAGCCAAACCTGGTGAGCTTCCCCCCTGGCTACGATGGAAAGACGAGGAATACCAGCTCCCTGATTCCACTGAGGAATATACAGTCACGATTGCCGCGTCATTAGCCCAACATTTTCTTCGAATTGACCGAGCCGTCGGGTTGCTGGCCTATGGTCAATCCCATGAAGTTATCCAGCCTGATCGCGGTGAACGGCAAATCAACAGAATTCTGGAGACTCTTGCCGTTATTCGGGCAGAAGGTCAGGTAGCGATTGAAGATGTGCTCGATGCCGAATCCAAAGTATTTCCTCGAGGAACAACCGTTATCGTGATTACCCCCTCAATTCACCAGGAACTGGCTACCATAGTACGCCAATTAGCCAGACATGGGCTGAGAATGGTGACGATCCTCATCGATCCCCAATCTTTTGGTGGGACTTATTCCTCCGGTAAATTAGCCGAGATACTTCAAGCTGGGTCATTGATAACCTATCATGTTAGCTGTGGTGATGATCTGACGATTGTGCTTAGTGCAGGAAAAATGCGCTCCCGATATCATACATTGGCTTAACAACGATATCCGCTGCAAATTTATCTTGCCTTCCCCCTTAAGTAAAAAAATCAGCCACTGGCTTTGGTGTGTCTTAACCACATAAACACCAGACCTACTGCAATAATTACAGCAGAACCTGCCAAAACTGTGGTCCAAACCGGCTTGTATCGGTTAACGCCGTCTTCCTTTTGGATGAGATCAGTGTTTTCATTATTCGTGTTTTCACCCTCCGCCAGAGGCAGTTCAGTTATGTTTTCACTACCCTCGAGGATATCCTCAGTAGAAGCTGTTGGTGTTAGGGCCGGATCGAGTTCAATTGGTGATGGTATCGCGGCCGTTGCAGGAATTCCCTCGACTAAATGTACGCTTGAACCCTCGATAGACGGATTTTCCACAACCTGATCAAAATCCTCTGCAAAATCAAGGACAACTAACGGTATATCATGATCACTGGAACGAAGATGAATCTCATCGTCTTTCAAAGATAGGCCAAGCTGGTATGGATAATCGGCATTAATGTGAAAAATATTGGCGCTGACAATTCTATCTTTTAACCAAGGTGTCACCAGTATCCAGTCAACCAATTGGGAAGCGCCATCGAAAATATAACTGTAGCGCTCAGACTCTGGAACCCGCTCCAATCCATCGATTAAAATTCCCGATTCGAGTAAGACCTCCATTACAGAAGATTTATCATAATCATTGAAATCGCCAAGTACGACAATGGCTGTATCCCTATCTGGTGCCATTGTTGCAGACACCAAATCAAGAAGATGTTGAGCTTGCGCTAGTCTCCTAGGAGCCGTTTCTAGCTCACCTCCCCTTTTTGATTTGAAGTGGTTAATGAAGATGGATAGAGATTGTCCATCAATATCCACATTTACGAGTAAGGGTGGTCTCGAAAATAAAGGCTCTTCTCCATTTGGGCACTGTATCGTGGGATCAAAAACGCCGGTTTCGAGTATGCTACAAGATTGGTGTTGGCTTACAGTAAGCACATTCACCCTTCGCGGATCGCTCAACAAGGCTAAATCAGATCCACGGCTATCAGGTGCATCGAGATGACTTACGGCATAGGTGAAACCACACTTGGGGAACAGTCGATCGCTCAGTTCGATGAGTAAGAGCTCGTTTTCTACTTCTTGTACTCCAATTAGCGTTGGACATGACAGTACATCGGCGATTGCGGAGGTTAACTTTTCTTGTTTCCGGGCCAGTTCAACCTCATTAAATTTTGGCTCGGCAATATCGCCAGTGTCGTCGACAACATCAAAATAATCATCAAGATTAAAACTAACCAAACTGACCTGGCTTGGAGCAAGAGGTATATGAGAAGATAAAAATTGATGGTCGGCTTGGAAATACTCTAAATCTTCCAGGTTTTGCTGAATGATCTTATACCGATCGAAGTGGAATGTAAGTGGTCCCATTAGACCCTCTACCCGGTCGCCGATTGCCAAGGGCGGAAGTCCAGTACAATCAACATCTGAAGCATTTATAACATTAATGATCATCCCGGCCGGATCGTTAATATTCCTGCGAAATACCCGATCCAGTTGGGTATCCTCTCTAATGATAGCCAATCCACAACCCTCATGTGTTGGACCAACCGTTACCGCTCTTGGAACAGAAACGAACATTCCTTCCAGGCGCTCGAAGTAGGTCTCAGATTCTTGCATGCCGGCCGGTGGATCTAACTCGACAGATAATGGCAAGGGATTATTGCGGCTTTCTATCGTCAACCATAGACCCGTATCATCGATCTCTGTCAGTCCATAATACTCCGTCACTTTTCCCGAAACGTAAATGATATCCCCAGTCGCAACCTGTGGTTTGTTGCGTCCTAAGAATATGGCGATCCCATCTGATGACACGGGATCCCCATCTTCAAAACCCGGTAGGTCTTGAGCAAAAACCGTGTAATATACCCTCCCGCGAGTATTTTGATCTTCAATCACTCCCGTTACAATGCCACGAAATGTCACTTTCTGGTTTAATAAGGGAGATATCATCTCGCGTCCTTGGATTTGACCAATAGGCATAACAGCCTCGGCCGGTCTTGGTGAATATAAAGATATGAATCCCAGGGAAATAAATAGGCTTAAAAATTCAAAAAGGCCCCTTTTTATCCTCATCCCAGTAATCCCCCTCGAAAATAAATAACCGCTGGCTTAGAAATAACTGAACGTCCGAAGATATGGCAGTCGTTCAATTTGGTAACGTGTGCGGCTCTTATAAATTATGCTAAAGTAACCGGGATCGATCAAGTAACAATTTAACCTGATCAACATTTAGATTCTGCCCGAGAAGCACTGACACCTTGGAAAATTTTAACCAACTCAGGAAACCACATGAATAAAATGAANNATCATCGATGTAACCCTAATTGCACAATTAGGGATAATAGCTTTTGGGATGTTTTTGACTATCGCATTCTGGCTGATCGGCCGGAAAAAATTAGGCAATATAAAAAAAGGAGTGTAACTGTGACTGAAGGAATAAAGTTGATTTCGGAATCTATCCCAAGCCAGGATAAAGCGAACGAATTGATGGAACAGTTAATTGCTGTTGCTGATACCAAGTCTGTTTACAGCGATCCTGTTGAATCCGGCGAATACATGGTGCTAACCGCTTCTGAAGTCAGGGTGGGTATTGGTTTCGGCTTCGGTGGTGGCGCTGGACTTGAAGCAAACGAAGGTCAAACTGACCAAGACCAAGAGTCCCTACCAAGTGGTGGTTATGGTGGAGGGGGTGGAGGTGGAGGCGGAGGTGTCGCCCTTGGTCGACCAGTAGCCGCGATTGAAATCGGGCCCCAAGGTGTTCGGGTCGAACCGATCGTGGATCCAACCAAAATTGCTATCGCCTTCTTCACCACATTGGTAAGCATGTTTGCCATGATGAGTAGAATGAAGCGAGGAATGCGTCGAATGTAATCTTTAGATCGGAACATTTTTTGGCGCGACGTGGTTGTTCAACTGCCACGTCGCGCTTTGTTTTTAGTAACTGCTGATTCGATAAGAGTTATCATCATCCTTACACTCCAATGGTTGGATCTGGTCAGGTTCCAAATCCTAAAGCTAATAATATTTCTAACGCGTTTCCAATTGTTAGATAGACAAACATCAATACAATACTGGCAAGCCTAAGTGATAGGGGCAAATGCGTTGATACTTGGTGGATATGCCTATTCGTCATAACGCAAATTAACAACAAGCCCCCAGACTATTGGGCGAAGGAGAGCAAAAACAATGACCGATACAAATGATAAAATAGTGATTCCAATTGTTCCGCTTCGAGGTGGAGCAGTTTTTCCCGGTGTGACTACGACGATCTCAATTGGTCGCCGTCGATCTCTGGCGGCCGCTCAAGCTGCCAATCAAGACAATGGTGAGATCTTGATCTTAGTTCAGTTTGATGGCGAGATAGAATCGCCAAGTGAAGAAGAGCTGGTTCCAGTTGGGATTTTAGCTTCGGTTCGCGATGTTTTACGAACCTCTCATCTCGGAGTCCAGATGCTCGTCGAACTGAAACGACGCGTTCGATTTGATGGATTGGTTAGCACAGAACCATTTATGACGGGTAGCTATAGCGAGATCGAAGACGAGTCGGATGCGCAGGCTGTTGAGCTAATGGCTGAGTCTATCGCCTATCTTGAACAATATGCAGAAACCCTAGGTGAACTCAATCGGCAGGTGTTGGCCTCACTTCGAAGCCAAGAGACTGCAGGCAATTTGGCCGATTATCTGGCCGGCATCTTGAATATTCCTTTCGACCTGGAATTAGAGTTACTAATGTCCCTTCATGGTGTCGAAAGATTGACCATGGTCCGCGACTTTTTGGCAAATGAGCTGAAAATTGCAGAAGTCCGTTCAAAAATCCAGCAAGAAGCACAAGAGGGAGCAAGCCAAGCCCAACGCGAATACATGCTGCGGGAACAAATGAAGGCTATCCAGAAAGAGCTCGGTGAAGATGAAGCTGAAGTAGCGGACGAGATACGCGAGAAAATCGAAGCGGCCGGTATGCCTGAAGAGGTGGAGAAGCGAGCTTTTGAAGAGCTGAAGCGCCTCGAAAGGATAGGCAATCACTCTGCCGAAGCCAGCGTGATTCGCACTTATTTAGAATGGCTCGTCGAACTGCCCTGGTCGAAAATGACAGAAGATAATTTTGATCTTGATCATGTACGGCAGGTGCTAGACTCTGATCACTACGGTTTAGACGACGTAAAAGATCGAATCGTCGAGTATGTGGCCGTACGAAAATTGGCTGGAACCCAAATGCGTGGGGCTATCGTCAATTTGAATGGACCCCCGGGTGTAGGCAAGACCTCTATTGCTACTTCCGTGGCTCGGGCTATGGGACGAAAATTAGTGCGCATTAGTTTAGGTGGTGTTCGGGATGAGGCAGAAATCAGAGGTCATCGCCGAACATATATCGGCGCCCTACCCGGCCGAATTATCCGTGCTCTTCGCGACGTTGAGAGTCGCAACCCGGTAGTTGTTCTGGACGAAATAGATAAAGTCGGAGCCGATTGGCGCGGCGACCCGAGTTCAGCTCTACTAGAAGTACTNNGCCTGGTTATATCGAAGATGAAAAGTTGGCGATTGCCAAAGAATATCTTGTCAAAAAGCAATTAGATGGTCATGGCGTCTCGGACATCGATTTAAAGATCGATGATGAAGGTTTAAGAGAGATCATCCGGCACTATACAAGAGAAGCTGGCGTTAGACAGTTAGAACGTAATATCGGAACCATCATTCGCAAGCTAGCGGTTCAAGTTGCCAGCGGTGTCGAAGGACCGTTTGAAGTCAAAAAAGACGAGATCGATGATTACTTAGGTCCTGAAAAGTTCAGTTACGGATTGGCTGAAGAAAAGGACGAAATCGGTGTCTCAACAGGTCTGGGCGTGAGTAGTTTCGGCGGTGATATCATGTCCATTGAGGTCAGCCTGAGCGAGGGCTCCGGAAAGGTGCAATTGACAGGATCTTTGGGCGATGTGATGCAGGAATCTGCCCAGGCAGCGCTAACATATGCTCGAGCTCACGCACGCGATTTAGGCCTGGATCCCACCGTTTTCGATAAAACCAACATCCACATTCACGTTCCTGCTGGGGCCACGCCGAAGGACGGGCCTAGTGCCGGGTTGGCGATTGCCACAGCGATTATTTCCGCTTTTACCCGCCGGCCGGTTCGCCGGGATGTGGCCATGACCGGTGAAGTGACTCTTCGTGGAAAAGCGCTACAAATCGGTGGCTTAAAAGATAAAACGATTGCAGCCCACCGGGCAGGCATCAAGACAGTGCTACTACCCACGGATAATGCGAAAGATATCCCTGAGCTTCCAGATAGGATCAGGGATGATCTTGACCTAATCTGTGTCAGTCATCTGGATGAAGTTTTGGAAGCTGCTCTCTTGGAACCAACAGAACCACCCTTTGGCATCAGTGGCGATCCAAGCGATGGTGGCGAGCAAGTCACCATCCCTCACGTCTCTAATGGCAACGGCTCTGGAAATCAACCGATGACCGCAGCTCCTAAACACATTTAGGTTTTTCTGCACCTTATTGCCACTTCACAAGTTCGTTAGCGCCAGGTCTTTCTTAGATTGTCAAATCAGAAAGCCTGGCGCTTTTGTCAAATAAGGCCTTGTTTATAGACCATAATTTTGGCGAATATGCTGCAACATAAGGATAGCCTGGTCGATGAGTGCTTTATTCTCTGGCTGGTTTGGCCAGAGACTAGCCCCGGAAGGATGGGGCAAAGGGACCACCCAAACCAAACTTGACGGGAGATCAGCAATAAAATTTTTTACGGCCTTTCCACCGCTTAGATTGAAGACACCCTGATCGCTGGGGACGATACTATCAAGATGAATGGCGGTACCTATGATTTCGTTTAACCTTAACGTGGATGGAAAAAATAGCTTGATCGCTAAACTACCTACAGGGATGATAAGCCGTGGTCGAATCAGGGTGATCTCTCGAATCAAAAACGAGCGGCAAAGCCATTGTTCTTCCTTGCTCGGCACTCTATCTCCCTTGCCAGAATCACTTTTTCCTGGGTAACATTTGGTAACGGCAGTCATGTAATGCTGGTTTCTGAAGTCATTTTCATCCCAACCTGCTTCTCCTAACCATTGGAACAGCCTTCGGCCGCTTCCGGCATTAAATGGTCTTTTTGCTTCTACCTCCGTCACTCCTGGTGCCTGGCCTATTAAAAGAACCCGAGCCCCTTGGCGGCCGGTAAAGATGGCTCCAGGTACAATCTGATAACCTGCTTGCAAACATTGCCGGCATTGAAGCATCTCTGAATGTAATTGCTTCAGTGAATTTGATTGATTCAAGTGCATTACCAATCCTTGCAAAGTAAAATGGAAATATGAATGAACATTCTAACCAGATAGACCGTGCCGGCTTACCCAGGCGTGTTCTTTTGTTATTGACTGCCCGAACTTACCGGGCCTATGCCTTTATCTCTGCTGCGAAACAATTGAATATCGACGTCATTCAAGCAATTGACATGGAACCACAACTTGCGGAGTATTGGAATTATCCTCTTGGCTTGCAATATGATGATCCCGATTCTTGTGTTGAAACAATCGTTAAGTTCGCCGATTCACAGCCCTTGGGTGCTATTCTGGCGGTGGACGATAACGGCGTAAGAGTTGCAGCACAGGCTAGTCAGGCCCTAGGTTTACCTCATAATCCGCCGATGGCGGCCGAAGCTTCTCGCAACAAATATCGGATGCGCCAATTGCTGAGTCAGGCAGATGTGCTCTCGCCTGATGCAACCTTGTACCATTTTAGCCATCCAAATAGCGATCACAAATTATCAGCTCTGGCCAAAAAGCTCAAATACCCTTGCATTATTAAGCCTACTTCCCTTAACGGTAGTCGAGGGGTGATTCGAGTAAACCAGCCCNNGGGGCTTTCTGGCAACCTTATATCCCGATTTTAAGCAAATACCATATCTGGTAGAGTCTTATATTCCCGGCCGAGAGGTTGCCGTTGAAGGGATTATGGTAGGGGGTCAACTGCGGATCTTAGCCTTATTCGACAAACCCGATCCATTAGAAGGACCCTACTTCGAAGAAACACTTTACATAACTCCTTCAAGGTTGTCTCTTGATACCCAATCTGCCATTTATGAGTCCACTGCGAAAGCAGCTTCAGCCATAGGTTTACAAGAAGGTCCAGTCCATGCCGAGCTTCGAGTCAATGATGATGGACCATGGATCATCGAGATCGCCGGGCGTTCAATCGGCGGTTTGTGTGCCGCGACGCTAAAGTTCGGCATCGATACTTCCCTTGAGGAACTTATCCTTCGCCAGGCGTTCGGCATGGACATTTCATCTTTCAAGAGGGAGAGTATTGCTAGTGGTGTGATGATGATCCCCATTCCTGAGGCTGGATTGTTAAAGGAAGTTCAAGGTTGCGAGGAAGCCGAAGAACTACCCTTGATTGAGAAGGCTGAAATTACAGCCAAGTTGAATAATCTACTTACCCCCTTACCCGAAGGCGATAGCTATCTTGGCTTCATCTTTGCCCGTGGACCTTCTCCAGCATTAGTAGAAGATGCTCTTAGAAAAGCCCATGCTAAGCTTCGTTTCAAGATCGCACCTGAATTACCCCTCCTTAAAAACCACTAGGAACCAATCCTGCCAGCTCGTCTATTCAGTCTTGTAAGCCCGTAAAAATGGTATAATATGTCTTACCGGTATCTTACATCTTAGATTAATTGAAATTGCCTAATGGTATTTTTTATGGCAAGGGAATGCAGGAGAATTTTTTAGGATGACAGTACATCTTTACCTTTCATTGATGCCCGAAGCATTGATCGCTTCCATGTTGAATCCCGAAGAATTTGGTGTTTATTATGCAGTGGGCAGCCATCGTAAGCTCCATGGGCAGGCCATCTTCTTAGAGTTAGATCCCGAATACCGCCATGAATTCTTCCGAATTGACGACGGTATCGACAGATGCGTACTCCACGAGGATGGCACCCCAAAAAAGTCGGTGTATATCTCGACATATCGCGTG
This sequence comes from Chloroflexota bacterium, assembly GCA_003519205.1. Lineage (GTDB taxonomy): Bacteria > Chloroflexota > Anaerolineae > Promineifilales > Promineifilaceae > UBA11865. The sequence continues at coordinate 1,770 of DOXE01000202.1, read as the reverse complement.
CTAGAACACGTGCCGATGTCGGCCATCTTGAAGCTCTATCTTGTAACATCCTATGGGGAGACCTTAGGACTGGATCGCAGCAATGACTTTCCTGAAAATGACCAAGAGTTTCATATGTACCAGGAAATCGCTCCTGTCAAGCCTTTGGTCGTCAGCACCCTGGGCCCGGTTCAATTTTATGAATTCATCACCCAGGATCCTGAAAGCTTGATTCATCTTCCAGCTATTGCCTTCGTTGAGTTACGCCTAGGTGCCTTGGCGCGGGATCCTGAATTTGGCGAAGTAGGCGAATTACCGTATGAATTCGTCCCCCACCTTCGTGAATGTCTGGTTGAGTTACGCGATAAAACGATCCACAGCAAGATGGTCGATCGTGTCCATCCGGTCGAATTTCCTTACCGAATGATTCAGAGCGGATTATTTGTGGGCAATCAATCGGAATTAGCTTACTTTCCGCTACCGTCACGTGATGAGCTGCGTGATAAATATTACCGGTGGTGGCGTTCGGCTAACCTCATTTAGAGTAGCTCTGGCCAAACTGGCCAGCAGTGGGCTCAGCTCAGCAGAACCAATCTTCAGTAAGGCGGGGTTGCAAAATCTCTTGGAAACGGGGTTCGGAGCCCCCTGGCGGCTGTTGGCCGGCAATCTCATATGTAAGACTTTCTATCTCATTAAACGTCTCGAAAGGATCACCTGGCGATCGCTGGATGATTTCCATAATGCCTGATTGTAATTCGTCCATCCTATTGTCGGGATGTATCCAATTGTAAGAGAAGTTCGCTGCATCCAGGTCGCCGAGCCATTCGTGTGACCCAGGAAGGTCGACAAGCCAACTACCTGGGGGGATGAGCAGCTTGATTGAGTATTGGATAGATGGAACCGATGAAATGAGCCCTCGCACACGAATCCAACGTAAAAACTCCAGGTAATCAAGAAAAGAGGTCCAGGGAGTGAATGGCACCCATGTCGGTTGAACCGGCAAATTCGCTTCCTTCAAAATGTTTAAAGCCACGTCCATATCTGCTACAGTATGGCCTTTATCCAGAAGTTTTAGGACTCGATCGCTTGTAGATTCAAAGGCAGATATCACGAAGGAAGCACCACATTCACGCAACTTTGGCAAAAAATGACGCTTTTCCAAGATATGCTCAACCTTTGTCGTAAAATCGAATGTGATCCCAGGAAATTCATCACGCATTGCTTGGGTGATCTTGAGAATATGGCCTGGGCCATTTAAAAAATCAGGATCGCCAAAGGAAATATGACCTGCGCCTGCCTGTATCTGCTGCCGGATGTCGGCCATTACCTTATCGGCCGGTACAACAAAAAACCTTCCTTGGTAAATTGGAACAACCGGACAATGGCGGCAAGTATGTAAACAACCACGGCTTGCTTCCACGTAGCCGGCCGGAACATTTCGACCATTCTCCACATAGCGAGCGTATTGACCGATGCCAGGTAACCCATTGCGGTCAGGTACTTGAAAATGCTGGCGAATAATGCTCGGCTTTGCATAATAATTCGACGTCCTGACTCCTTGTATTTGAAGAGTCTTCTTATCTTTAAGTAAAGCATTTGCGAGCTCTAAAAGAGAAGTTTCGTATTCGCCAGCCAAGACAGAATCCGCTAATGGTGACTCTTCGGATCCATTTTCCCCTAGTAAATAATCAGCATTCAGATGGGCATACAACCCATAAAAAGTGAGGTGAGCGTCGGGGTTTAATTCACGAACTCGTCGGGCTGCCGCAACCCCTACCCTGAGGGCAGTGT
>DOXE01000363.1 GCA_003519205.1 Chloroflexota bacterium | reverse complement strand
CGCGCTTCTTGATCTCAGACGTTAACGGCAATGGCTGGATAAATAAAGCCTCACCGATTTTTTGCCTTAGGGTTTCTTCTACATTTTCAAACTCGTTTGTGGGTACCCACCCCATGAGCACAAAGGTCATGTCTGTTTCGCCAAAACTTGACAGGACGCTGTTTGCGTCAGTTTGATCTCGCAAAATATCACCCCATGTGGCCAACTTATCGCACCATTGTGTGGCCAGGTAGTTTAATTGGCGGTCAATTTCTCTTATTTCTTCGGGAATTTCGCTCATCCGTTGGTGGAGTTTTTCCAGAACAACGTCNNACTACTTCAGCGCGACCATGGGTCAGGTCAAGAATTCGCTTGCCAATCGAGTCCAAAACACCTATATGTGACCTACTGACCAAAACGCCAATGGTAATGTTCCCGGGCTGATGTGCGGAGGATGGGATGATGGGCAGCAACTTGCGCAGAGTTGTTTCGTAACGGGGCAACGAGGCGAGTTCAGCCTGAAGCTTATCCCGGCGGGCTGTGAGTTCCTGAACTTTGGGCAGGAGTTCTTCGACTCCCTTGTGGGCTTCAGCCAGAGTATCCGGTTGTATATACGTGGCTTTTGCGCATCCCTTGCTCCCTAACGCTTGCATTAATCCCTCAATACGCACTACAAGGAAGCTTAAATCTTCCTGCAAGCGGAGGGTTTCACGATCCAAAGAAAGAGGGCGAGCGGAGATCTCCGGCGACCCAGCCAGATCCTCTATCTGAACACATCCTAAGCCACGCAAAGTTTGAACGACTCGATGAAGGTCTTTCTTAAGACCCAGGATTTCGATGGGAAGCATTTCGACGTTCATATGTCTGCTGCTCCTTCTTCCATTCCGGTGATGATGTTTACAACCTGGCGAATGGCGATATCCATGTACCGAATTCCTTTTTGTCGAATCTCCTCCGCCCGATGATCTGACTCTGCAAGGATTGCCCTGGCCTCCTCTTCAGCTTCAGAGACAATTTCCCGATACTGTGTCTGTCCCTTACGTTTGCCGCTCTCTCGGGCTTCATCCAGGAGAACCTTGGCTTGTGCTTTGGCCTTTGTCAGGGTGTGCTCCCTATCCTNNGAAACACTTGGCAGAATTGAATAAGCCTGGCTCGATGTCTTCAAGTCTGGTTTTCCGTAAAGCCACCAGTATTTTTCTTTTGGATAAGCCAGCTGCCAGACAGGCTCCCATACAAATTTCCCTACTTGCCAATGTCGACGCAGGCTCCGATCTAGCACGGTCAACTCACTGGGAATCCGGGGATCAAGATGGTATGGAGTCTCTAGAAGCTTGTCAATAACAGCTGTTATGACGACTCGGGTATCTACTTCGCTGGCATATCGGGTTACTGCAAGCGCCCTATACTTTGTGAGGCCCCGCAGATAACAGGTCCATTCGTTCAAGAAGGCATGGAGTTCCTGGTGCGCCCGGTGCTCAAAGCGGACCACCTTTTCTACTAAGGTCTGGTTAAAGTGGTCGACGGCCACATCTAAACGAGCCTGTTCTTCCGGCCGCAGGTAATTACTCAGGATCGGCAATCGCTGTTGGCGCATTAGGTAACCCCCGATCGTCAACTTGGGCATATCTCTCTTGGCCATCGTCCAGTGCATAGTATCGCTTATCAAGTACGCTTCCATTTCAATGGCCATCTGTTCTAGAATCTTCAAGTCGCGCTGAAGTATCTGGTGTTCGCTGAACATGGCATCGCCCCTTGAAGCCCCCAGCATCCCTGCTTTTAAGCCCCCGATTTTTCACTGACTCTGGATCGCAAGACGCTCGGCGACTTCACAAGATGGTTGAGCAATTCATACATACTCTCCTTGCTAAACAACCTCAAATATCCTCCGACAAATCGGTCATTCTTAACGTACACTGAAACAGTCCGGCGGTCATCAGCCCGATGATGATTTATGCTCAACAAAACAAGACTGCCCCATAGCAATGTTTTACTACGGTTGATGATGGGTCTACAACATTTGTTGTAGATGTGATGTCATCGCCGACGACGAGCACAATGGCCTTGGCTCAATGATAACCTCGATCGACCAGGGAACCTGATTGCCGGAAGAATTATTCTATCTTGACATCATCCTTACATATCCAATTTTTCCCACCGCCCCTTTAGCTTCTCCATGACTTTTGGCATCGTTGTATATTCCATCGCGACCATTGGTAATCGATGGGGCTCAAAAGGCCCATGGCTGCGCATGTAGTTGGCGACGATGTTAGACTGTCGACGAGTTTCATCGAAGCCTGGATCGTCAAACATGTCACGAGGGCCAACTAAACGGCCGTCGGCGATTTGAAAACCCAGGGCGATCGCGCGAGGCGGCCCATCAAAGCGACTGGGCGTAGCTTTATGTACGGGCACTGGCATTAGAGGACCATGATGCGAACCACGCATCCACCCTTCAACAATGTGCGCCGCGGTAAAAGGCTCTAATACTTCACCCACGGCCGGGAATTGGCTTTGGCAACGCACCACGCAGACTGGGTCATCCTTGCCCACATACTGACCGGCTATGAGAGCCAGCCGCTGAGTAGACGAAACAGCAGCAATTTCATTATTTTTTGTATACACTGCTTTCACCGCGTATCGACCTGGCGTGCCGATGAAAACTAGCAGATCGTACATCTCTTCGGGTGAGTCAAAGAAGATACGTTTGTGCTCTTTGACATCATGCACCTCAAAGCGAAAACCGTTATGCATTGAGGGGGCGATGACGAGACCGGCGGTATTGAAGGGGTCAGCGAATATCTTAAAAAGCGGTAGGTTCCAGGCGCCGGCCGAAGTTTTATCGGCCATAAAGACGATAATTGGCTCGGCCTTACGTTCCTCAAAGGCCATTTCGGCTACGCCCGGTCCCATACCTTTAACGTTGCCCGAAAAAGCATCGGCTAAAAGGTCCTCCCACGCCGTAAAGCTTGAGTTGCCTGGCAACTTCAGTACAAGCTTCAAAAACATCCCAGGCAAGACGGTGAATATTTTCATTATCCACTCCATTACGATGGGTCATAATTACCCAATTTTTGCCCAAA
>DOXE01000161.1 GCA_003519205.1 Chloroflexota bacterium | reverse complement strand
GGCGTGAGGCTTGGTGTATCGGTCGGTCGTGGCGTTGGTGTCGATGTAGACGTTGGCATCTGAGTTGCTGTTGCCGTTGGTGTATGGGTCGGGCTTGGTGTATCGGTCGGTCGTGGTGTAAAAGTTGAGGTAGGTCCGGCAGTTGGGGTATTTGTTGCCGTTGGAGTGGGTGTGAATGTTGGGGGTAAAAACGGGTCAAGTTGTGTCGTCGGTATAACCGTGAGGGTCATGGCTACCTCTCGCTGTAGCTCGGTCGCAATGAAAGCTTGAAGTTCGACCACCTTCGAATGGGGAATGGATCGAGCTGAACGGACGACCAGATCGATTTGAAGTACATCGGCACCAAGATCTCCAATATTGATTTCAGTCAATTGGGAATCGGTTATCTCGGTCACACCTATCTCCGCGATTTGGCGAATATTTGCCTCGGCGGCGGATGTCTGGGCCAGCCGAAAGGTGGTAAAAGCAACCAATAATGTAATGATAATCAAAAATGTCACGGCAATCATTGCGCTGCGGGAGCGGACAGCCCGCCTTTCCTTTTGAGCAGTTGTTGGCCGGAAGCCGAGAATCAAGAATACCAGGGCCGAGGCTGAGCTAATGGCCACAAAGTTGGTAATGAAAAGCAATAATGCTCCGGCAAAATTTTGATAAGAAAGATTCGCCAAGCTAATCCCGGAAGCCGCTAGAGGTGGGACCAGAGCGGCCGCGATTGCCACGCCAGGCAAAGCTGCGGTGGCCTCGGACCGGCACAGGGCATAGGCAACAGCCATACCCGATAACAATGCTACGACGACATCTAAAAGCGTCGGTTGTGTTCTTGCCAGCACTTCGGCCGTCATCGGTTCCTTCAATGGGATTAAGCCTGCCAGCAAGCCCATGAACAGAGCCAGAAGAGCCCCCTTCAAGGTAGCACCAAGTGCCAGACGCAAAAACCGAGGTTCCCCCAATACCATGGCCAAGCCTGTTCCGGCCATAGGAGACATGAGGGGGGCAACGAGCATCGCTCCGATGACGACGGCCGCACTGTTTGCCAACAAACCAAGTGCGGCAATAGCCGCCGCCAGGCCAATCAGCACAAAATAATCGGTATCCGGCCGGGCGTCTCGCCGAATGCGAACATAGGCCTGGGTACGTTCTCTTAGGTTGAGCCTGATTGGTTTCAGAGCCCAACTTATCTTGCGGAATATATTGGCTACGGTTCCAGAAGGTTCGCGGACGATGACTACCGGTTTATGGCATTGGCGAACGACGGCTTCCGGGATGTTTCCGAATAAGGCCTTATCGAGTGAGCTTTCGAGGCTGGCACCGATCATGACGATATCAAAATCACCTTTAGCCTCATTCACAATACCAAAGGTGACTGAAGCGGCGGTGATCAACTTGCTTTCGATGAGTTCATTTGCGTCAATAAAATCCAACGTTTGTCGCAAACGGGACCGGCCCAGAGCTTTTTCATTTTCTCCCAGACGTTCAGGTGCGACGTACAAACCTGTAATGCCGACGTTTCGTTTAGTGAGCGGTAGGAGGAATTCAAGGGCGTGGGCGGTATTTGGGCCGCCGGATGTGGGCACCAAGATATTTCGGATGGCGGGCAACTCGGCCGGTGAAGAAGGGGCATCTTCGTTCTGATGGGTTAGTAGTTCGATTTCATCTCGAACAATGGCCACAGCACAACTTAAACTATCAAGACTGCGCCATCCTGGTTCATTGGCTGAGGCTAATATTAGATCAATATCAGCTTCTTGAGTTAGTTGGCTGGCCGCTTTCCGGATATCTTTGGATTGCACGATGGCGGTATAGACCGGATCCTCCGGTCGGCAGGATTTTCGAGCTTGCCCAAGGGTTGCCCGAGTCTCTTTTAGAACATCACCATCGATTTCAGACAGGATTGATGCCAGGACTAGCTCCCCGTTGTTTGCTTTGGCTAATGACAAGCCCAATTGCCAGGTCAAGCCAATGTCCTCTCCTGGGGACAACAATACCAATGCTCGCCAGGCCTTGTCCTCTGGTAATCCTCCCTCGACAATTTTCATACTGGCTAAGTATAGATGGAAAAAGTTGAAATATCGAGGCTTTCAATGATTGGCTTGGATAATCGACAACACCGGGTATATTTGTCACATATTTTTGCTGTATCATCCATCTCAAGTATTTCCAGGCAAATCTTGCCTGCCAAACATAGTAATTGGAAAAAATGTGGTAAAACGTATCCTTTTTCTCCTCTTTGTCATTTTGCTGATTTCTGCCTGTAACCGGACAGAGCCTGAAGCGATACCTCCGCAGCAAATTGTGGCTAATTCGGCTGAACGCATGATCAACTTAGACGGTTTCAAGTTTGCCATCGACATCTCCGGAGCGCCGGCCTTTTTAGACGTTGATCAAAACTTCTCCCTGGCTTCGGCCGAGGGTTTTTACGTGGCACCAGATAAAGCAATTGCCGCAGTACGGGTACTGGCGCCTGGTCTGGTTACCGAGGTTAATATCCTCAGCGTGGGCCAGGAACAATGGCTCTCGGGTTTGGTATCTGATGAGTGGACGGCTCTTCCACCTGATTGGGGATTTAATCCGGCCACCTTAGTTGATGCGGAAAGCGGTTTTATCTCTGCCTTAACCAGCGATCTTTCTGAGATTCAGCTGTCCGGGATGAGTAAAATTGATGGTGGACCAGATCAAGAACTCTTTTTAATCACTGGCATCATGGAAGGTGGCCGGATCAGCGAATTGAGCCAGGGTTTGTTCAGATCGGAACCACACCAGATTCAACTCTGGATAGCTCCAGATACTTACGAGTTATATCGGGTGGTGATCAATGCTGAATCAACTACAGAGATAGAGGAGGCAACCGTGTGGCGAGTAGATTTCCGCGAATTTGACGATACCGTAGACATATCCCCACCATCTCCTTAGTTGAGTATTACCTAACGAAGAGCTCTAAGCGGATGAGACGGCCAATTACCGAACGCCGGACTGTCGTTTAAATGCACTTGCGAAATTCAAATATTTGCAGGTCGTTACCCGCGTTATTTAATCTAATATCTCGATAACCTAATGCTTCTGCCGACCCCATTTCATCCCAAAACTTCGCTTCTGAATGAGAACAACGAGTGGCGTAATTGGTCGGGATTTATGGTGGCTGGCACATATGAGCCGACGCATGAGCGGGAATATTATGCAATTCGCAATGCTGCAGCATTGATCGATGTTTCACCTCTATACAAATACGACCTTTTAGGCCAGGATGCTGAGAGATTGGTCAATAAGATCGTCACGCGAAACGTCAAAAAGTGTGATCTTGGCCAGATAATGTATTCGCCGTGGTGTGATGAGAACGGCCACATGATTGACGATGGTACCATCTGGCGTTTGGCAGAAAATCACTTTCGCATAACGGCCGCAGACCCA
>DOXE01000245.1 GCA_003519205.1 Chloroflexota bacterium | reverse complement strand
TGGTTTTAAGGTCTCAGTCGTACCCTACCATTTCTGGGCTCCCGACGTTTACGAAGGCGCGCCTACACCCGTCACCGGCTTGGTGTCGACGGCATCGAAGGCGGCCGGCTTCGCTGTATTTTTGCGGGTCTTTACCGCTGGTGTTTTTGGCCCGGCCGATTCGTCTAATGCCTGGTGGGCCATGCTCGTCGCCATCTGCATCGTGACCATGACCTTGGGAAACTTACTGGCCATTCGCCAGAGCAATATCAAACGTTTGCTAGCCTATTCAAGTATCGCCCAGGCTGGCTATGCGATGATGGGCCTGGTTACCGCTCTGACAACCTTTGGCCTCAATCCAGACAGCATCGATGGCGCTGGGGCGACGATGTTCTTTCTGGTCTACTATGCCATCACCAATATCGCCGCCTTCGGCATCGTCATCCTGGTCAGCAATATCAGTGGTTCCGACGAAACCCAGGATCTGGCTGGTTTAAGCCGCCGCTCACCATATCTTGCGCTAGCTATGTTATTTGCCTTGCTATCCCTGGGGGGCATTCCACCGACGGCTGGTTTCTTCGGTAAATTCTTCATCTTCAGGGCTGCTGTTGAGGCCGGACTGTGGTGGCTGGCCCTCATCGGCATTATCAATGCCTTTATTGCACTTTACTATTACTTGAGCGTTGCCAAGGTCATATATCTCTACCGATCGGAAGATGAGGAGGTGGCCATTCCTGTCTCTCGGGCTGCTGGCTTGGCGATTGGCCTGACGATATTCGGGATCATATATCTTGGGATCCTGGCCAACTCAGCTTTTGAGCTAACCCGTCAAGCAGCTACGGCATTCTTTGCAGGTTAGTAATATGAGAGACCCTGCAGGTTTTCGAAAACCTGCGGGATCTAGACGCCAATTGTCACGATCAAGAGTTGTGATATAATGCACAAACTCTGCTCGACCAAGTGAATTGTGTCTCAGAACAACCAAGATTTTGATCAGGCGGCGAGGACGGCTGGCCTCGTAGGCCAGATTGGTTGTGTGACCGGCTTTGCCAGCATCATCATCATTGGCATCGCCTTCGCAATTGGCCGGTTCCTTGACAGCTTATTAGAAACAAATGGTATATTCACCATCTTGTTTCTCCTTGGTAGTTTTCCCATCACTTTATATGTCATCGTCCGTATCAGCCTTTGGGCGCTTGCCAGAGCGCAGCGGTCCCTGGGCAGCCAATCGGATGCTAACTTGAAAGATATAACCAAGATTGAGGAAGAAACGACGACATGAAAAAGAGATATATCCTTCTGCTCGTCTTCCTGGGTCTCATCGTTTTCGGCACGGTTTTCGCCTTCACCAGGCCAGTGTTGCCGGTAATACAATTACCCGGTGAGTGTTTTCCCGGAACCAGAGGACTGCCACTCTTCGGATGCCTCACCAACACGTTTGTCACCACGGTTGTAGCCTGGATCATCGTCTTAGCTATTGCCCTGAGTCTCCGAGCTCGCTCGCGAACGGCCGATGAGGTACCCACAGGTTTCTACAATTTCTTCGAGATGATAGTCGAGAGCGGTTTGAACTTCTCGACAAATCTGGCTGGCTATAAAAAAGCCAAACAATTTTTTCCCCTCTTCCTAACCTTGATCCTATATATTCTGGTGTCCAACTGGATCGAATTGATACCCGGCGTCGATAGCATTGGTTTTTATGAATGGTTACCCCATCTCCGGGCGGAGGAAGCGGCCGTTACGGCAGAACGCCTGGCAGCCGATACTGGGCAGGAACTATCTGAGGAACAGCTTCATGACATAGAACATGAAGCAGAAGAATTGAGTGACGAACTGAATGAAGGAGACTTACGCGTTGATCCCTTCTTGATTAAGTCTCCCGATAATGCCGTACTAGACGACGTCGATTCAGAAGATCCTAGGGCTGGTCGCGATCCGGATAATGCAGATTGGGCCATTGTGGCCTTTTTCCGCGCGCCAGCAACAGATCTGAACTTCACACTGGCCCTGGCTCTGGTAACCATGGTTTATGTTCAAATAATTGGTTTCCAATACTTGGGTATAGGTTATTTGAAGAAGTTCTTCCCCTGGAACGTATCCTTTGATGTCATGGCCACCAATCCCATAAAATCCATCGACTGGGCGGTTGGTATTCTAGAGTTGGTGGGCGAGATTTCCCGAGTGATCTCGTTCTCCTTCCGTCTATTGGGTAACATTTTTGCCGGGCAGATTTTGCTTTTCGTCATTGCCTTTCTGGTGCCGGCGATCAGCGTGGTCTTCTTTGGACTTGAATTTTTCGTCGGCCTGATCCAGGCCGTAGTCTTCGGCTTGCTCGCGCTTATGTTCATGGCTGGCGCATCCGAACATCATGGCGATGACGAGGATCATTAAATGTAAAACGTAGCGAGTAAAACGTAACGATTATACCATCGAACTACACTTTACAATTTACGTCTTACGTGCCTAACATCAAATTTTCAATATAGTACGAATTTACATTAGTTGGAGGATTACAGACTATGGATGAAGCAGCAGCCCTCGCGCTTGTGACCGGTCTAAAAGCTATCGGTGCTGGTTTGGCGATGCTCGGTGCTATCGGTGCTGGAGCAGGTATCGGTATTTTGGTTTCGGGCGCAGTACAAGGTATTGCCCGGAATCCAGATGCCAGTGGCAATATTCAGACAAACATGATCTTAGGTATTGCCTTCGCCGAGGCCGTAGCCATTTACGCCCTGGTAGTAGCTTTGATTATCCTTTTCGTATTGTAAAACGAATAGGCATAAGTGAGGACTAGACTATGGAAGGTTTAGGCATAAACTTAGGCTATCTGATCGTTCAGATTGGCGCGATAATCGTTCTTATCGTACTGATGCGCGGATTTGCCTATAAACCCATCACCCGAATGCTCGAGGAACGCCAAGCTCGCATTGCTAAAGGCTTGGAGGATGCGCGTCAAGCTGCCATTGCGCGGGAAAATGCTGATGTAGAGGCGAAAAAAGTGATAGATGAGGCTCGAGCTGAAGCGGCGCAGATTCGTTCAGACGCGGTAATCCAGGCAGAAGAAACAGCCAGTGGCATCGTTTCCAAGGCGAATGCGGATGCTAAAAGCATTTTGGCCAATGCCAGTGAGGAAGCCTTGGAAGAAAGAAACCGCATCCTGGCCGATCTGCGATCCCAGGTGGCTTCGATCTCAATTGCGGCAGCCAATAAGCTGGTAGGAGAGTCCTTGAACGAAAAACGGCAACACGAGATCATTGCTGATTTCTTCGCCAAGGTTCCGGCCGGAGTAGCCGAGTTAAAGGGAGAAACGGCCGAAGTAACCAGCGCACTGCCCTTAACAGAGGCAGAGAAAAATACAGTCAAAAAAACCGTAAACATCAAAGAGGTGACGTTTAAAGTCGATCCAGCGATTCTCGGTGGGCTTGTCATCCGTGTCGGAGACCAAGTTCTCGACGATAGCGTCGCCAGCCAGATGACGGAACTTCGCGAATCTTTGCTGCGTTAAATTGGATACTACAAGAGGGAATTGAGCTGACGGAAGCGGATTCTCGTTGATTTGAGGAGAAGATGGCGGTTGCAGGCCTACGAACATCGCCACTGCCGCCTACAAAAAAGGTCGGGATGAAAATACCTGACCTTTTTTGTGTTTATTGAGCATTATTTCGTGAAAACAACCAACTTACCCGGCGAATTTGTTCCCCCAGATTATATTGGCGGCTCAATTGCTAACATTCCAGCTCCAATCGCAAGTCTTTTTCAAATTCCCTTTGATGGATTACCGCCCCTTCGAGAGCCGATGTGGTTGCCGATTTCAGACCAGGTTGAACGAATTGTCGTGTTGCTGGTCGATTCATTGGGTTGGGATATGTACCAGCAATCTAAAACCGATATCGGTTGGTTATCTTCTCGCCTCGAGATCGAAGCAAAGATAACATCCGTCTTTCCGTCGACTACAGTGGCAGCTCTCAGCAGCTTGTGGACTGGTTACGCGCCTGCCCAACACGGAATGGTTGGGTTGCGTCTATTCTTTCCCCGAGAAGCAACCCTGGCGTCCATGCTACGCTTTTCGCCGACCTTTGCCTCCTTTCCGAACTCTCTGATCGATGCTGGCATTAAGCCTGAAGCGTTTTTACAAGTGCCTGGATTCGCCCAATCTCTAGCGACCTATGGCATAAAAACCCACTCATTTAAGGGCTATGGTATCGTCTATTCAGCCCTCAGCCGCATGCTTGATCGGGGCGTATTCGAAACCCACGGCATTGTCACTGCAGCTGACCTATTCGTTCAGCTTCGAGATTTGCTGGAAAAAACAACCGGCCAATTACTTTATGTAAATGCATACTGGCCCGCCATCGATACGATCTGTCACGCCTATGGCCCGCGCCATCCTTCCGTTGGCGCTGAAATCATGGTTACATTGAATCTGCTCAAGACCGAATTCCTCGACCGTCTAAGCCCAAAGGCCAGGAAGGGAACCGTCCTTTTTATCACCGGCGATCATGGACACGTCGAGGCACCCGTTGACCAGATCATCAATGTCGACGAGGAACCTACTCTCAACGAGATGCTACTCATGCGTCCTGCTGGCGAACCACGTACGCCCTATCTTTACGCCAGACAAGGATGCCAGAAATCGCTTCTGAATTACCTGAAAGAGGAGTATCCAGATAAGCTAATGGCTATGCCTTCGGTCCAGGCATTGACCAGTGGTCTATTGGGTCCCAAACCCCACGCTCCCGACATAGCCCAAAGATTGGGGGATGTGCTGGCAACCATGCGCCAGGGCTACAATCTGTTAACCAGGCAAGAGGTGGAAGTCCCAAAGCTGATGAAGGGGCGGCATGGAGGTATGACGGCCGCCGAAATGGAGGTGCCGTGGTTAGGTATCCACCTGAATTCTTAGCGAGAAGTCCTTTCCCCTCGTTTGCTCCTTTCTTGACAGGCCTCCACTGATTCGATAGCATCCGAACCAATTGATCAGTAAAGAATCAACCTCCTACCTCCCCTACACAAGAAGTCGGCATTTAAGGGAGTAGACGAGGCGATCTGCAACCGGTGGTTTGCTCAATAGAAAACGGAAAATGGATATGAATTCGCCAACCTCTCAACCCGAAAAGAAGACCCTAACCGACCAGTTGAGAGCTCGTTCGGTCGGCATCATCGATCCCATCGTGACTTTTCTTGCCCGAGTGGGGGTATCCCCGGATCTGCTGACGATCCTGGGTATGTTGCTCCACTTCCTTTTTGCCTGGTTGATTGCCTCCGGAGAGTTTTTCTGGGCTGGAATCGCCATTTTTATCTTTGTCCCACTGGATGCCTTGGACGGTGCTCTGGCTAGAAAAATCGGCCGTGAACAAGGAAATTTCGGTGCCTTTTTGGATTCAACTTCGGACCGCATCGCCGAGATCATCCTCTATGCGGGTTACATTTCGTATTTTTATCAACATGATAACCCGTGGATGGTCTTGGCTACTTATGTGGCCATAACCGGTTCGATCATGGTCAGTTACACCCGGTCAAGAGCTGAAGCGTTAAGTATTTCCTGCAAGGTCGGCTTGCTAACACGAGTAGAAAGATACGTGGTGATCGTGGCTACCCTCGTCCTAAGTGTCTTTTTACCAATTCTGGTCCAAGTCGGGATCCTGATCTTAGCTGCCGGCACCTGGTTTACAGTTGGTCAACGCGTCTATCACGTCTGGACCCAGACGAGAACCAGCTAAAAACAAGCAGATCAAAAAATGGAACAGCTATCAAACATCTATACCAAAGGCAAACGAGTCGAACCGTATTGGTATGTTATTGCGGTTTTCGGCTTGATCATGGCCGTTATCCTCATAAATCATTTGATAACGGGCTTTACCCCTAGCCGCATCGCCTTTCAAATAGAAGTATTTAACTTCAGTATATTTTGGTATGGGATCTTCATCGTCGGGGGCATTGCCATGGGCTCATGGGTAACCGCGCGCCTGGCGGCCGAACGGGCCCAATTCGATTTTAAAGAGCATGTCCCACCCGACTTACGTAAAAGACCACTCAAGGCATTGAAACTTCCTGAGGAAATCCAGCGTTCATTAGTGAAGCGGAAAGTGCTCAATTTGGGCAACTTGTTGTTTGAATGGGGCTTATCTCCTGACCGACTAGGCCTTAACAAACAAGGTAAAAAAGTAGTAGAGTCGAAATTGAAGAACACTCCAAACGTCCTTGAAGGATGGATATATGACGCACCTTGGCGACAGTGGAATCCAGACTTTGTATGGGGAGGTGTCGCCTGGGTCATCCTTCTCGGAGTTATTGGGGCGCGCCTCTACCATGTTCTAACCCCCTCGCCCAGTATGACGGCTGAAGGCATCTTCTCAGCCCTGGACTATTTTAGGAATCCGATGCAATTGATCAACATTCGTAGCGGTGGACTAGGTATTTATGGGGCTATTATTGGCGGCTTCCTAGGATTGTTGCTTTATACTCACCGCCACCATATCTCGACTATCGCCTGGGCTGACCTGGCTGTCGTCGGTATGGCTTTAGGCCAATTCATCGGCCGGTGGGGAAATTTCTTCAATCAGGAGCTCTACGGTGGGGTAACAAACCTACCATGGGGCATCACCATCATAAACCGCGTCCCAGGTACAGTTTACGCTGATATTGAACGATTTCCCATTGATAGTACCAGGTTTCATCCCGCATTTCTTTATGAATCCTTATGGAGCTTGCTCACCTTCATCGTGCTTCTCACCCTTGCCCGTCGTAGGCGTGATGATCTACAAACCGGAGATCTTCTAGCCCTTTATCTGGTTTTTTATGCAGTTGGCCGCATTCTATTAGAGCTCATCCGGCTAGACAGCCGGACATTAAGCCTGGCTGGCATCGACTTGGGAATACCGGTGGCGACGCTGGTGTCGATTATCATAGCCGTACCGATGGCCTTCTTGCTGCTATGGCGACATTTGATAGCTAGAAATTGATCCTGGTTCCGATTTCCTAGGCCCCCTTTTCCTAATAAGGCTTACAATAGGCGATGAAAATGGTAGAATTAGGCGATTTCGTTTTTTTCGACTGAGCCTAATTGCCACCTGACAAGACATCTGAATGATCGAAGCAGATCTACTGACGAAACGATTCGACGGTTTTACGGCCGTTGACGAGCTCACCATTACCGTAAACAGGGGCGAATTGTTGGCCTTACTCGGCCCTAATGGTGCTGGCAAGACGACCACAGTTCGCATGCTGAGCGCCATTCTCCAACCAACCCATGGCACTGCCCGAATCAACGGGTATGACGTCGTCCAGGAAGCCGACCAAGTAAGGCGCTTGATCGGCAT
>DOXE01000437.1 GCA_003519205.1 Chloroflexota bacterium | reverse complement strand
AGATTAGAAATTAGAAATTAGAGAATAGAAATTAGTTTCTACTCTCTTCTCTCTACTCTCTTCTCTACTTGGAGAAGTTTATGCACTTTATTGAAACTGCAAATACAGGATATTACTTTCTCGCCCCGTGGTTGGTCTTGGCGCCGATTGTCGGCGTGTTGATTAATATCGTCTTTGGCAAAAAGATGAGCGAAAACGCAATCGGCGCGGTGGCGGCTTCCGCCGTCGGCTTTGCGTTTGTCGTCGCGGTTTTGCTGGCGTACTCGGTATCTATCAATCACGGCGGCGCGGTGAGCGTTCCGTTCATGGCGTGGATGCACATCGGCAACCTCAAACTGGATTGGACGTTCCGCGTGGATTCGCTTTCCGCGACGATGATGCTCGTCGTTTCGGGCATTGGCACGCTCATTCATATCTACGCCATCGGGTACATGCATGAAGACGTCCGCTACAAACACGAAGAAGACCGCTTTGGGCGTTTCTTTATCTTCTTAAATATGTTCATCGCCGCGATGATGATTTTAGTCAGCGCCAACAACTACTTGATGCTTTTCGTCGGTTGGGAAGGGGTTGGACTATGTTCGTATCTGCTCATTGGCTTCTGGTTTGATAGGGTGAACGAAAAAGGCCAATGGATGAATGCCGATGCAGCCCGTAAGGCATTTGTGGTCAACCGCATTGGCGATGCTGGCATGATCTTGGCCTTAATTTTGCTGTTCTGGGTTTTTGGCACCCTGAATTTTAACGTCATCTTTGAATCGTCCGCCGAGCTTTTCCTGGCCCAACATTCAGTGGAGTTATTTGGCACCACGGTTTCAATCGGCGCCGTGCTGACCATCGTGACCGCCCTTTTCCTCCTTGGCGCGGCCGGCAAGTCGGCTCAGATCCCACTCTATGTGTGGTTGCCTGATGCGATGGCCGGCCCGACACCTGTTTCGGCCCTGATTCATGCGGCGACGATGGTCACGGCCGGCGTCTATCTCATCGTACGCAGCAGTGAATTGTATGAGATCGCCCGGCTGAGCGGCGAGACTATCTTGGGTACCTTGAGCTCCTCTAACCTGGTGGCCCTCACCGGCGCCCTTACGGCCCTACTGGCCGGATTAATCGCCTTCTCGCAATTTGACATAAAGAAAGTGCTGGCTTATTCCACCGTCAGCCAATTGGGTTTTATGATCGCCGCCGCTGGCATGGGAGCCTATGTCGCCGCCATGTTCCACCTGGTCGCCCACGCTTTCTTTAAGGCGTTGTTGTTCCTTAGTGCCGGGTCGGTTATTCACGGTGTGGAACATGGCCATCATCATGGGCATGAGCCCGGAGAGGCAGACAACTTCGATCCGCAAGATATGCGTTTGATGGGTGGCCTACGGCATCGCATGAAGATCACCTTTTGGGTCTTTTTGATCGGTGCCTTAGCCTTGGCCGGGATCTTCCCGTTGGCAGGCTTTTGGTCCAAAGATGAGATCCTGGC
This sequence comes from Chloroflexota bacterium, assembly GCA_003519205.1. GTDB lineage: Bacteria > Chloroflexota > Anaerolineae > Promineifilales > Promineifilaceae > UBA11865. The sequence goes on along the minus strand of DOXE01000437.1, from coordinate 3,200 downwards.
TCATGGCTCGCTGAATCCAGGTGTCGTCTTTGATATCGTCTACATATTGTTGACCGTTGCCGCATTTTGCACGGCTTTTTACATGGGACGCCAGCTATTGATGGTCTTTTTTGGTAAACCTCGATCGGAGGCGGCCGGACATGCCGAGGAAAGCGGTTCACTCATGACGACGCCTCTGATCATTCTGGCCGCCTTGAGCGTGCTGGCCGGTGTGTTGAACTTCCCATTTCTCAGCGAGGCCAGCGCTGCCGCGGCCGAAGAAGCCCACGATTTGAGCTACCGCGTTCTTCTGGAACAATGGCTAGAGCATTCGTTGCCCATCCTTGAGCTAGAAGGGGAACTAGAAGCCCTGACTGGCATCAACGTTCCTGATACGCCAATAGAAATAATCTATTTTGTAGCCCTGATTTCGACGGTAATTGCTTTATCCGGCTTGGTGATTGCCTGGTTCGTCTACCGTCGCCGGCCGGAAACAGCCGCCGATCCCGATCCCATGGAAAGGGTCAAACCTATCTGGTGGTTTAGTGTTTTGCCATTGAATACACTGTATTACACGACAATAGTGCCCGCATACAATTGGCTAGCCCGCTTCCTGGCCGATAAGGTGGATTGGCAATTCTGGCACGATTGGTTTCACGATCGAGTCATTCGCGATACCTTTGTCAATTTTTCTAGTTGGCTAAATGACAAATTCGACCTGAACATCATTGACAACGGCCTGGTAAATGGCGCCGGCCGGGCGACTGGTTGGCTGGCTTCTCAATTGCGGATCACCCAGACAGGTTATGTACGCAATTATGCCCTGGCCGTGTTCATAGGCGTTATCGCCTTGCTAGCCTGGTTCATTTACATTGCGAATTGAGTTTGGAGACAACATGGACAGCATCGGTTTCCCAATACTAACAGTTTTAACCTTCTTTCCCTTGATAGGCATGGTAGCCATCTTGCTGCTAAAGCCGTTCAAAGTGGAATCTGATAAGCTGATCAAGCAGATCGCCATCGCGACAGCGGTCATCACGTTCCTTATCTCGATCGTCGTCGTGATTGTCTTTGATCCAAACATTAGCACTTTGCAGTTGGTCGATCGAGCTGATTGGATAACGGTGGGAACGCTGAATATCGACTATTTCCTGGCCGTCGATGGTTTGAGCATCTTGTTCGTTATGTTAACAACGCTTGTATCGCTTCTGGCCATCATCTCCTCGTGGTCGGCGATTCAGCATCAGGTTAAGCTTTATTACGTCTTCATGTTGTTGCTCTTGACGGGTATGATTGGCGTTTTCCTGGCTCAAGATCTCTTCTTGTTCTATATCTTCTGGGAATTCACGCTGATACCCATGTACTTCCTTATTGGGATNNTGGGTCTGACAACCGGCACCTTCTCTTTGCCTGACCTGATTGCGCAGGGAGCGCTATTTGCTAACCGGCAATGGATCCTCTTCTTGGGCTTTGCCATCGCTTTCGCCATTAAGGTGCCGATCTTCCCCTTCCATTCCTGGTTGCCAGATGCCCATACTGAAGCGCCGACGGCCGGGTCCGTGATCCTGGCTGGCATTTTACTGAAGATGGGCACGTATGGTTTCATCCGTTTCAATTTGCCTCTGTTTCCCCAGGCCTCGATTGATTTTGCCCCGTTGATCGCCGTGTTAGCCATCATAGGCATCATTTACGGGGCCATCGTTTCCTTTGCCCAGAAAGATGTCAAACGATTGGTGGCTTATTCAAGTGTCAGTCACTTGGGCTTTGTTATGTTGGGCATATTTTCACTAAACGCGGCCGGTCTCGCCGGTGGTATCCTTCAAGGCGTCAACCATGGCCTCAGCACGGGTGCCTTGTTTTTCCTGGTCGGCGTCTTATACGAACAACGCCACACCCGGGCCATGTCAGCCTTTGGTGGTTTGTGGCGAGCAATACCAGTCTTCACTGCCTTATCGTTGGTTGTGGTCTTATCTAGCATGGGCTTACCTGGGCTTAATGGTTTCGTAGGCGAATTTACGATCTTATTGGGTTCAATGGGTGCTACCGAAGCGTTGGGCCAGAATGCCTGGATCTACACAGCCTTTGCCACCTCTGGCGTAATTTTGGCGGCCGTCTACTTGCTGTGGATGTTCCAACGAGTTTTCATGGGACCGCTGGATAAAGAGGAAAATAAGAGGCTACGCGACGTAAACGGCCGGGAGCTGGCCATTTTTATTGCCTTTCTGATCTTTATCGTCTGGATTGGAATTTACCCCCAGCCGTACTTCAATTTAATGGACACCTCGGTCGGCGACCTGGTGGATCATTTAGGATCGATGACGCTGGCTTTGCGTTGACCGCCTTTTGGAATGAATGAATGATTGCCGCCTTCAGTCCCAACAGGGCTGAGGGCGGTTCTAGTTTTATCAGAATCGGAGAGGAAAACCCGTGGCTAAATTGACTCCCCGCGATACGGATTTCAATGATTGGTATAACACCTTGGTTGTCAGATCTGATTTAGCAGATTATGGACCTGTCCGGGGCACCATGATCGTCAAGCCCTACGGCTGGACGCTATGGGAGAACATCCAGTCCGCGCTGGATCGGCGTTTCAAGGCTACAGGCCATCTCAATGCGGGCTTTCCATTGTTCATTCCCGAGAGTTTCATGAAGCGAGAGGCGAAACACATCGAAGGCTTTTCGCCGGAGTTAGCCGTCGTCACCCATGCCGGTGGTGAACAGCTCGAGGAGCCACTTATTGTTCGGCCGACATCTGAGACGATCATTGGCTATGCCTATTCCAAGTGGGTGCAGAGTTATCGCGATCTGCCGATCCTGATCAATCTTTGGAATAGCGTCGTCCGATGGGAACTGCGCACCAAGTTATTCCTGCGGACGACTGAATTCTACTGGCAAGAAGGTCATACCGCCCACGCCACGGCCGAAGAAGCAGCCTTTGAGACCCGGCAGATGTTGGATATCTATGTCGACCTTTCCGTCGAAGATGCCGCCATCCCGGTTATACCGGGCGAAAAATCAGAATTGGAGCGGTTCGCCGGTGCCCAACGCACCTTTTCCGTCGAAGCCATGATGGGTGACGGGCGGGCGCTTCAGTCTGGCACGTCCCATAATTTCGGCCAGAACTTCGCCGAGGCATTTGACATAAAATATTTAGATCGAAATAATGAGCTCCAATATTGTTGGACCACATCTTGGGGATTGAGTACGCGCTTGTTGGCGCA
>DOXE01000514.1 GCA_003519205.1 Chloroflexota bacterium | reverse complement strand
CGGGATCCGGCCGGCAGGTTTTCTTCCATCCATTCCACGGCCAAGATGCGCGTATCAGGACGGGCGCCGGCGACCAGGATCGTGCTCTTGGCCAGGGGAACAAGAACCAGCAGCAACCCGATAAGGACGCCGATGGTTCGGGTTAGCCTGCTTCTTTGGAGTTGGCGCCAAAGCTCAAAAAAGGCAAAAGCAGCCAGGACCGCCATCAGCGGATATATGATGTGCAGGTAACGAGCGAAGAAAGGAAAAGGCTTGGCCAGGGAATTCTCAAACTGGAAATAAACCAGTATAACGGCCATAGAGATGAGGATGGCCGCTTGATTTCTTTTGATGAAGGAGAGCACCAGGCCGGCCAGGAAAAACAAGGTAACCAGAAACGTGATGCCGGGCAAGATCGCATATCGCAAATAAAAAGTCCACCAGTAATCTTGCCCGCTTATGGCCGTGCCATCTTGATGGCCATAACGGGCGTAATCCACCTGGTACAAAAAGCCTTGCCAAAAGTCAGGCCATTGGGTCAGGACGTGGGGATTGAAGATGAGGAAGGCCAGGAGGCCCAGGCCGAATCCTGCAAATATCTGCCAGGGGAATAAAGCCTTGATTCGATCGGCCTTNNACGAGAAAAGCCATCGCCGCCATCGCCGCCGTGAACCAGAACATTAAGGGAATGTCCTCCTTCACATAGAGGCTGCCTACCACATTCACCGGAAAAGTGGCCAAGAGAAGAGCACCAAATAACGCCTGATTGCGATCGCCAGAGACGCTTTTACCTAAAAAAAATACGAGCACGACCGTAGCCAGTGAAAAGAGGATCATGTAGGCGTTAAATCCCATGCGCATCTGTTCGTCGCTGGCATCTAACCCCAGGAGATCCATCACCCGCCAAATCGTTCCGTAACTCTGAGTCAGAAACAAGGGCTGGCGATAAAGGCGGTAACGCTCTTCAGGAGTCGTGGAGATTTCACCACCAGAAGCGATAAGCTGGGCTCGACCGAATTTTCCCCGGGCATCTCCAGAAAAAGTTCGGGATAGGTCTGTGTCATGTTCGACGTTCCAGAATCTCAATCCAGCAGCAAGCAAAAGGATAATGGCCAATAAAATGGCCGTTTTTGTGCCCGTCCCAAGATTTCCAAAGCGGGCGGGCTGTTCTAGGTCGTTTATTCCGTCCATCATCGCTTTACTGAAGGTTTATCAAATCAACGACTGTATCATAAGCCCGTCCGTTTATTTCTCAAATACAACACCTATATCCTTTGCCAACTTCGATTTGTGAAGGCAAAATCGCGTTTGGGTATCTATGGAACCACAGAGAGTAGAGGAAAGGCGCTGGTCGTGGCAACGAACGGTCCTCGTTGTTCTTATCTACGCTGCCTTAGCCATCGTCATGACATGGCCTATTGCCGGTCAATTGGGATCGGCCATCCCGGGCAGCGATGGTGACGCATGGGTCCACTTATGGACCTTCAACTGGATAAAAGACGCCCTCTCATCTGGCCAATCGCCTTACTACACGAATTTTCTCTTTTATCCGGAAGGCACCTCGCTGATCTTCCATAATATCGCTTGGGTTAATATTGCCATCTGGCTACCTCTTCAAGCTCTTTTTGATGATGGCGCGGCCTATTCGCTGATCTTCCTGACCGTTTTGATCCTTAATGGTTTTTCTACCTTTCTTCTAGCTCGTGAGGAAACAGGTTCGGAGCCAGCAGCTTTTACTGCCGGCCTGGTAGTTGCTTTCTGGCCCTATACCCTTTCCAATCATAACCATCCTAACCTCATCTTCATCGCCTGGATTCCCCTGGCTTTGCTTTACTTGAAACGCTTTTTTGATCGTAAGCAAACCCGGGATGCCTTTATCGCGGCCCTATTCGTCGCCCTCGTCGGTTTGACACGCTGGCAACTCCTGGTGATGGGCGGGTTTATCATCGCTCTGTACATTCTATACAGAATCCTTAGCGACAGAACGACTTGGACGCCTCGAACCCTGGGCCTGCTGCTGGCTGCCGGCTTGTTATCTCTCCTCATTATGACTCCGCTCTTGGCTCCGGTGGTCATTGCCCAACTCAACCGCGATGACCCAAACGAACTCTTCGTGGACGAGGAACTTGGCCAGACCGACCTTCTTGCCTATCTGGTCCCTAACAGCTACCATCCCCTTTGGGGAGGCGAGGCCAGGAATTTTGCCAGCAACTTCGATATCCTAAACCAGGTTTTAGTACCTTTCATTGGTTTCTCTGTCTTGCTGCTGGCTGTCTACGGAACGGTTGCTTTTTGGCCTCAATCCCTTTTCTGGTTATTGGCAGCCCTCGTCTACATCATCCTGGCCTTGGGTCCAGACCTGCGAGTGAATGGCCAACTTTTGCCCATACCGTTGCCTTACCAGCTGGTCGATGATTTCTTTATCATCAAAATCATCAGAAGCCCCGATCGACTAAACGTCTTATTGAGCATCCCGATGGCCATGCTAGTTGCCCTGGGAGTCAAAGCTTTGTTAGGTCGGGTGCCTTCGAGGCAATGGGCTGCGGCTGCGTTAGCCATCCTGACTCTAGTCATTCTAGCCGAATACATCGTTCGATATCCTACTATGTCGTTGGATACGCCTGAATGGTTCGACGAGTTGGCTAAAGAACCGGGTCAATTCGGAATAGCAGGCATTCCTATGTTCCCACGAGCAAATCCAGATAAAGCCTTCATGCGTTACCAGCTGGTGCATGGAAAACCAATCGTCGAGGGACACGTATCCCGGTTATCGACAGAAGCTTTCAATTTCATCGATCGGGTACCATTTCTCTCTTACCTTCGGCTCTCAGGTGAGGATACACCCGACCCGGACATCGTGAACGTCGCCCAGCAGCTCCGGCTTTTATCTGAATCCAATATACGCTACTTGATCCTCGATAAAGCCTTCTTATCAAAAGAAGAAGTTGAAATATGGAAGGCTTGGCTGATAAAAGAGCCGTTTCACGAAGACGGTGATCTGGTGGTCTTCCAAACCGATCTCGAGTTGGGGCGTGACTTTGCCCTGGCTGACGATTTACTGCTCAGTTCAGATGGAAGGATGGAAATCGGTCTGATTCATGCTTCTATCACACCTACGGAGACAGTTCAGGGAGACACGCTTCAGGTGGAGGCAAAGTGGGCCGGTAATTTNNCCTCAATGGCCAACATCCAAATGGCAAGCCGATGAATTGGTCTCGGCCGGTTATGATCTGTTTATTAGCCCCTATTTGAATACAGGCTTTTACACTGTCACCCTATCCTTGGCTGAAAGTGATGGCGGTTTATTGGTCGGCCATCCCGCGCCCATAGGCAACCTGGCCTTTACTGCCTTCCCCAGAAAATTCGCCGAGCCTGAGCAGACTGAAGTTATCCATGCGACCTGGGATAAGGTGATCGCCCTGTCCGGCTATGAACTTTTAGGGACTGAATCTAAGGATATATTAGAGGTGACTCTTGATTGGCAGGCTCTACAGCGAATGGATACCTCATTCACCAATTTCTTACACCTGGTCGACCCAGAATCAGGCCAGATTGTGGCCCAAGCTGATGTGATCCCCCGCGGCTGGTCATATCCCACAAACTGGTGGGAGCAAGGGGAATTGGTTGAGGACACGATCCAGCTTTACCTGGAAAGTGTACCATCTGGAGAATATGAACTCTACGTTGGCTGGTACGACATTGAAAATGGGGAGCGTTTGCCGGTATCATCAAAATCAGGTGAGCAAATGCCGGACAAAAGGGCCTTTCTAGCCAGGATCGAACATGAACCATAGAAACTGGCCCACGATGCAAGGAAGGGGGACCAAATAAAAGACCCTGCAACAACTCCGATTTGTCTAGGCAAATTGCATCTGCGTATCTATGGAACCACCTTGAGTGTAGACAAGGGCAAAGCGTGGTCAGGGTAAGCTTCTCCTTCCGCTCCGACGACTGGCAGACGTTCGCCTGTTTCCAGGAGGTAAAATCCAACCCTTAAGTCGTATTCGCCCGGNNCACCTCGTCCCCTGGCTCTTGTTCCCGGTCAACATTGATGCCGGATAGACGGATCTGATCCCCAAACGTCGCGCCTATTGGTTCAGCCAAATTGGCGTCGACCGGTGGTGGAGCCGTCACGTAACCGAGCCGCAATCTGTCAAGCGGATTGGGGTCATTGTCCTGGTACAGACGCCACCTCTCCTCGCTCTGGTCAGGCCAGCGCCAGAGCACCTGCAATTCATAAGCCCCCAGGGGGATGTTATCCTCAATTTGCAGCCTGATCCTTTC
>DOXE01000309.1 GCA_003519205.1 Chloroflexota bacterium | reverse complement strand
GGGGTCTTTGATTTTTAACCATTCACGATCAGGACCTGGGGTTGGTCCTCGCCGGTCACATCAGGATTGTAGTAATCGTAGGCATTACTGGCTGGGGTTTGGGCTACCAGTGGGTATTTAGCTTGCAACCGATAGCTGAAGCTCAGTGGTTCGCCATGGCTTAGCTTGCCGATGTAGACCAGGATCTGCCGGCCGGTCAATTCGTAGCGCTCGATGGTGGCTTGCTCAGAATCGGGCGGGCGGTCCAGCGAAGCAGCCACTAGCGCGTTCAGGTCCTCGGCCATTACTGAGAATCCAGGCGGTATGCCCAGGTCGATCAAGGCCCATTCGGCTCGGGCGCCCGGTTCATTCAATCTGACCGTCACATCAACCCCCACTGTGTCGTCTACGGTCAGTTCGGTTCTATCGTAGGTCACATCGATGCTCACCAGATCTTGTGATGGTGCGATTTCCGGATAAAGGGCCAGCTTGTCCCAGGGCAAGTAAAATTCGCTAGTCACCTGGAACATTAGATTACCTTCTCCGCTAACGTCTATACTTACCTCATTCTCACCCAATTGGACGTCGTCAAAAGATAGCAGCTGAACCACGTCAAAATTCTCTGGCGTCACAGCCACCGTCCTGGTTTGCCCGCCGTTCAAATTAATGGTTACGCTGGCGTCAACGTTCTCCGCCCCGCTGCGCACCGTTTCGATGAGAGCTTTGAGGGCCAGGATCGTTGCCTGGGTGTTATACCAGGTGCCGAAGCTGTCCTTTTGTTGAATGAGGCTGGTCAGAGCAGCGTTGGCCAATTCTGGATGGCTATCCGCCTTAATCAAGGCCAGGGCCGCCAGGGCCGTGGTCTCGATGCTGCCCGTCTTGCCTTCACTGCCGATGAAGGTTGCCACGTCGCTGTTCCAATAAGCCCCGTGGCCATCTTCTATAGCCATTCCTGCCAGGCGATCCAGGACTGATTGGGTGACTGGTTGGATACCATTCCCAGCATCTAGATCGGCCGCTACCAGAGCATTGGCCACCAAAGCCAGAACATATGGATCGTCGGCCTGGCCTTGGAATTCGCGCACATAAGCCAAACCTTGCTGCGTGCCGGGATCGTCGCCGAATTCGGCTTCGACCAGGCTCCAGACGATATAGGCCGTCACCGGCAGGCGATCGTTTTGTAGATTCTGCCAGGTGTTTTCATGAACCAGACCTGTGTCATTTTCCCAGGAACCATCATTCATCTGCTGCGAAAGCAGCCAGCGCGCTGCCCTTTCAATCAGAGCCGGATCAACATCGTGTACACGNNAATACGTTGGGATAAGTTGAAGAGGATGTCTGTTCGAAACAACCGTTGGGCATTCTTAAGATGCTCTCCAACCCCTCAACCACCTGGCTAACAACACCGGGGTAGATCTTAACCGTCAAAGCCTGGGTTCCTGGAATGGCATCGGCCGGGATGGAAACCGTTTGATTCACCGTTTGGCCCGGGACTAGCCGGTCCGATTGGCTAAATCGGATCTCCTTGCCGTTTGGATAGACTCGCACCTCTTTTTGGATGGCATCCGACATTTGGGATCCCCAAGCCGTCACTTGAAGAGGATGCCGGCCGAAATCCTCGGCCTTGATGCGGAAATAAACCACATCGACATCATTGCCGGCGATAGTTAGCTCTTTTTCAGCCTCGTCTAACAATTCAAACCAGCCCGATTCTTCCAACTCCAGGCGTACCGTCTGCGCCTCAGGTAAGTAATTGAAAACGCCTACCGGGACGGCGATCTCATCGCCCACCGTCAGAGCCAAGGGTAGGTCGAGATCGATGAAGAAATCCTGAAAGACGCGTAGATTGCCGGTGCCACTACCCAGCCGGCCGTCTTGCGAAGAAGCCAGAGCAGTGAGGCGCCAGGTGGTGATGCTATCGGCTACTGGCACGTCCACTTGCAGCAGACCATTTCCATCCGTTTCGCCATCTGGTAGCCAGAGCATGGTTTCTGGAAAATACTGGCGCAGGCGAGGTGGCTCAGGTCCTGAGGCGGCCGGTGTTGCATCTGGAGGCGCTTTCTCTTCGGCCGGCATTTCCATTGCCATCTCTGCTTCCTCGACCATGGGCGCCTCCATGGCCATCATATCGCCTTCGAATACGACATCATTCATTCCCATGGGGCCGCCGCGCATGTTCATGCCCATCGTTTGGCTAACCCCGGCATCAGCCGCTGCAATGGGGATAAACATCAGGAACAAGGCCAGGATGAATGTGGCCACAGCCGGCAAATAACGTCTTTTCTGCCCATAAGCGGCCGTTTGGAGCAAAAAGGCCAGCGGAAATAAGGCCAGGATGCCTATTCCCCACAATACCATCGTATCGTCCGGGAAAAAATCTGCCTTGTCGATGGCAAAGGCCAGTGCAAAGAGTAAGCCCACGAAAACCAGCATCAGGACCAGTGTCCAGATCAGGACCATATCCTTCCGCCGCCAGGCATATACTGCCAGGCCCACGTAGCTGGCCAGGATGGCCAGGACGAGCATCAGGGCCAGAACATCGCTGCCTTGCCAGATAAGATAATCAAAGAGTGCCTCGAAAACACCGATGATGCCCAACAAAACCAACAAGATGATCAAAGCAAAGGCGATTCCCAAACTGGGCCAGAATTGTTTCTTTCGCCAGAGGGTCACGGCGGTTAAACCCATAACGGTCAGGGGCACTAGCAGCAGCAGGCCCAACAAGCCCTTACTCAGATTGGTGAAATAACCGGTCTGCCGTTCGTAGGCTGCTTGCACAGCTTGATCATGGGAATTGGCCTGCAAGGAGAAGGCAATCGTCTGCGGAGCCGCTTCAGAAAGGGATGCTTGAGCAGCACCCTCCTGGGCTTCCCGCAGCACGTTATCATCGACGGGCGCCGTCGTCAACAAATGGGGGATTGAAAAACCGTGTAAATCATATTTAGGTTGGAGTAGTTCCTGTTCCAACATGAAATACAGTTTGGCGAAGCCAGGATCTTGTTGGGCCAGGGCGAACACCGACTCGTCGACGATGGCCAGTCCTACGGCCGCTGGTACACCAGCCCCATCTTGCCCATTTACCTGAATGTCTAAACCGGCCGTATCGCCCGGCCGGTATACCTCCTGGTCTGTATCGAAGATTAAACTGAGGTCATCGGCTTGATCCACCACTACCAGGCGCGTGTCTCGGGCAATGGTACCTGAACGCAAGATCTTGTAAGCATGCAGTTCTAGCGTGCCGTAATGATCGGGTCCCAAGTCCACCGCCACCTGGGCGGTGCCATTTTCTAATGACAGTGCCCGGGTGCTCACCGTCTGCCCCTCACGCACGATATCCAGGTAGACTGTGCCGCTTCCGGACTGGGTCAGAATCGACAGATTCATGGTGTCGCCGACCCGGTAGACTGGCCGGTCGGGTCGCAATAGCACCGTCTCTTCTTGCCATTCACCTTCGAAGTAAAATTCTCGCATGGTCGTGGCCCCGCTGGCCTCGCGAGCTGTGATCATGATGCTATGCCATGGCGATTCTGGCGTGAAGACAACTTCGGCTAGACCATATTGCCCAGTTGCAGCCGTCAGGGTCTGGAATCCGTAATCCACATCGATGTCCAATTCAGTCTCGGCCGGCGAGCCATCCGGATAGCTGGTTAGCACGTATAGGATGTTCTCTACACCTGGCCGGAGCGACCCACTTTCCGGGATAGCTTCGACGATCAGGCTGCTACTGGATACCGGGAAAGAAAGGCTGGTGCTCTCGGTATGATTGGTCTGGTCGGTGACGCTGGCCTGCAAAAAGAAGGTGCCTAACCCCCCTTCCAGGTCACTACCCACGATATAGTCGGGCAGGTCGAACTCGAAGCCGAAATCTCCATTCTCATCGGTGGTTCCTTCCTGGCCGAAAACATCGTTACGAGAGACGTCGAAGGTAAAGCCCTCTATCTGAACCTGGCCTTCGGCAACTGTTTTGCCGAAGAAGTAACTGGCGTTCAAGCTAGCCTCGACGTGGTCGCCGGGCTGGTAATAGGGTCTCGCGGTACTTAATTCGACGGCGAACTTGGGCAACACATAATGTTCTACTGTAACTGTCTTTTCACTGGTGGCATTGCCCATGACAGCGCTGATCTTGTAATTACCGGTGTTGACCTGGCTGGCTAACTGGAAATCGNNATGACGAATTCGATCTCTTGGCCGGCCGCCGGCAAAAGATCAAAAGTGCTTAAGGCCAGAGCGCGCAAATGAATCATTTGCCCTGGTTGGTAAATGGGTTTGTCGGTGGTTAATGAGATGCGGTAATCGCGCATGACGGATACCGGCTGTTCCATCTCGTCCGATCCTAAATCGGAGTTGGTCTGTACGACCAACACCTGGCTGCCCTCAGCCTCATCTGGAACGGTGAAGCGGACGTCGGCCGTGCCCAAATCGCCGGTTTGCCCTTCAAATAAGGGGACGTCCTGGCCGCCACCGGCCGGTTTCATCGATACCCGTATCCTGGCGCCGGGCAATGGCTCGGCGTCGCTGGTATCGCGAACCAACACTCTGACGGCCGCTTCACTGCCGGGAACAAATCGGCTTTGGCCAAGCACGATGGTCTCGTGCTGGCTCAGGTTTTCGGGTAGATTGGCGTAATAATTGGTGGCCATGCCCAAGCCAATCATGGACAAGGCGATGATTGCTAACACAATGACGATCACGAGAGTTTTACGGGACATGATTCGGTCCTCCGTCCAATAGAGAGATAAATATGAAATCTGCTTATCAAGACGTGTTAGCGTGTGGAAAGGTTCCCCCACAATCTAGCGCTAATGGATGCTGTTGAATATGGCTCTTATGTCAGGGGAGCCTAGATTGATCCGGTTTTCCAAAACTGGACCACTCTAACACTTACTGTGAGGCTGAGATATAAAAGAAGTCCCTCTGTGACTGGAACAAATAGCGGTCGGGCTTGGTTGCCATACCCTCTTCAAAGAGTGGTTCGGCATGTAGTGTGTCGCCACCGGCTTTGATGGCGGNNTGGCTATCGGCGCTGATACCCAGACCAGATCGCCAGGTGACAATCTCCCCGTCTAAACTTCCACCCCAGGTGGTTATGGAGCCGTTATAGACTCGTTCGTTGATTTTACCCTGGTGGACGACCATGCTGGCGTTTTGNNACTTTTTTGGCGGCACGGCGACGATCCCATCGGACATGGCCCCATATTGGCCATGGGTGGCCAAAAACCCCCCGTTAAAAGTGGCCAGTAGCTTACCTGGTTCTCTGTCCTCTGCGGGGACGAGACCAAAACCTCTTGGTCCGCCGGGAAGGACGGGTTCTTCACTGCCCAAGACGTAGTTCAACTCAACCTTAGCCATATTAAAAGCCACTACGGCCACGATGGTATGGGGGCGCTTGGGATCAGGTTGTAAAAAAGTACGCAAGCCGACAACTTTGCCATCAGGATGGGTGATATAAGGTTGCCAGCGACCTTCGCCTTCCAACGAGCCAAATGGCTGAATGTCGGGCAAAGACCAGCCGGCCGGGGTAGGGGATGGCGTCGGTTGCGGCGTTGCGGTTGGCGTCGTGGCTTTGGCGGCCGGATCAGGTCCTGGTGCACGAGTCGGTACCAGGGAAGGTGTGGCCATAGCTAATCGGGCTGCGGTTGCCGACGCCATTGGCGAGGGGGTAGGGGTTTCCAGAACGGCCACCAGGCTGTCTTGTCCGGCTTCTGGTTGCCATGGAGCTTTGGCTTCTACAATACCCAATTTATTGGCCTGGCGAATCGTCACGTCCTGAAAGGTGAATACGGCCGATTCCAATTGAGCGACACCACGATTGCCGATCACCTGCCGCAGGCTGGAGGCGGCCGTTGCCCCCACATCCGGCCTGACTTTCAAGATCAGAAAACTGCCTGCAAAAAAGACAACTAGGCCAATTGTGACTATCAATAGAAGACGACGGACATACCGGTTGTTCATGGATGCTGGCTATATGGCTTATATGATTCGGACCACAGCGGGTATTTTCCCGGAAATCTAGCATATTTCAATGAACAATCGACTACACTGGCAGATTTCCATGGTCCGAATGCTTTGGGGAACCAGGCCGAAAGTTGTTAAAATCGGAGTTTGTGAAACTAGGACTAAATCCACTCAAACAATCCAGACCTTTATTTGGAAAATCTATCATTTGGTTCGTCTGGACTTTAGCCGTAACCCTCCTAACTTTAAGTGCTTGTCAGAGCCCCTCGCCAACGCCAACCCTCATCCCGACCCTCGAATCATTGAAGTACACTCCTACCGTTTTGACGACAACTTCGCCACAGAATACTCCAGAAGCGACGGTCATGGTGGAGTTGGCAACCCATACGCCGGCCCTCCAGCCGACCCCCGCTCCCATTCGTCTTAGTGCTGACCCGGCCGTTCCTGGGAAGTTGGTGGAAGCTGCCCGACGGATGATTGCCGAGCAGCCTGACCGGTTAACCTGGGTAGGCTCAGACGACAGCGATGTCAAGTTAGTTATTGGTGACGACCGCCCCGTCGCTACCTGGATCTATGCCGTGGCCGCCCCTTTTTATACCTTGACTGATAGTATATCCATGGATGATCTCCTTACAGCCTGGCAAGAAGGCAGGCTATATCTAGATCAGGAGACAAGCCTGGCCTTGCAGGCTCTCTGGGGGCCACCGGCAAGCCAGGCCGCCATTGTTGGGGCAGCGGACCTGGTAGAGTCGCTGTGGCAAATTCAGGAGGAGATTGAAGGTGATTCATTGACGGTTCTGCCTTTCCATCGTCTAAGGCCCCAATTAAAGGTTCTGCAACTGGATAGTCAGTTGCCGGTCGACGTCGAATTCGATCCGGCCGGTTATCCGCTTGCAGTTCCGATCAGCCTTGTTGGGGAGCCTGGTCTTGTGGATGAGGTTATGAGAGAGTGGTCTGGGCCGGGAACAAACCGGGAAGATTCCCGCATCACCCACATCGCCATGACTGGACCGGCCGGCATGCGGCGAGCCGTGGCCGACCGGATGGAAAGATATGGCCTCACCTATCCGGCCGAAGAAACCGGTCCGGTTCTACAAGCCGTCGATATCGCCCACATGAGCAACGAAAATGCCTTCGCCACTGATTGCCCCATGCCCGATCCTTTTGACAGCGACAACGTGTGTAATCGCGACGAGTACGTCGAGCTCATGACCTGGATGGGGGTTGACGTCAACGAGATGACGGGCAACCATCTGAATGACTGGGGAGCAGGTAGCCTGCAACACACCTTTGACCTCTACCAAGAACTTGACATAAAAACATTTGGCGGCGGCCGNNCCCTGTGAAGATTTCAGCTTCTTGAAGGAACAAATCGCCCAGCTTCACAATGAAGGATATCTGGTCATCGTCACCCTGCAATACAACGAGGATTACCGATACGATCCTCGGCCGGAGCAACGGGAGCTATTTCACGATCTGGCCGAAGCCGGGGCCTCGGCCGTAAGTGGCAGTCATGGTCATCATCCCCAGGGCTTTGCCTTTCACGGGGATAGCTTCATCCACTATGGATTGGGTAACCTCCTGGCCGACCAGATGTGGTCCCTGCCTACCCGGCAGACCTTCATCGATACCTATTTGGTCTACGACGGCCGGTTGCTCAACATCGACCTTTGGACTGGTCTCAATGAAGATTATGCCCGTATTCGCCAGATGACAGCCGAGGAGAGAAGCGACTTATTAGAAACCGTCTTCTCTGTTAGCGAACGATAGGCGGTCTGTGGACCTTCGGGATAGCGATGTATATACTCAATCTAATCGAGATGGGAAATGATCGATTGATTCAAAATTGGTCCATTGATAAAACTGTTGAGCTTCACGTATTTTCGTGGTACACTATTATATGTGGAGGATATGATGGAAACTCAAAATATCACGCTTTCCCTTCCTAAAGAACTCTTATTAAAGGTCAAACTACTGGCGGTGAAGCGTCAAACATCCGTATCCGGTTTATTATCTATGACGTTGGAATATTTAGTTCAGCAAGAAGAAGCTTACGTTCATTCCCAGCGACGACATATTCAATGGCTCGAGCAAGGAATCGATCTGGGAACTGGCGGTCACATAAAGACGACAAGGGATGACCTTCATGAGCGTCGTTAATCAACTGGAATTTGTTGACACCAATATTCTCATTTACGCTCATGATCTTTCGGCCGGAAAAAAGCATCTCCGCGCCAGGGAACTGATTCAAGAGCTCTGGGAAAATCGTACCGGTTGCTTGAGTATCCAGGTGTTACAGGAATTTTTTGTTAACGTTACACTTAAAGTAGCGAATCCGTTAGCAACAGAAACTGCATCCCAAATCGTCGCTGACCTGGCTGTCTGGCGAGTGCATCGCCCTGGAGTTGAAGACATTCTGGATGCCATACGGTTCCATAATCGCTATCAGATATCTTTCTGGGATGCGATGATAGTTGTCAGCGCCCTACAACTTCGATGCGATACCATTTGGTCCGAAGATTTGAATCCTGACCAGGTTTACGAGCGTGCGGTGATCGTCAATCCCTTCAAATGATAATCCTGACCTACCTATGATTTCGGCCGAGTCAGCCGCCTGCTATAGGTGGAAACAAGGCCACATCGTCCCCGTCCTTTAGCACCGTGTTCAGGCCATCGGGCAGATGCGAGTGATGGCGGCCGTTCACCAGAATCGCCACCTGCCCGTTTACCACACCGCTCTCTGGATCGAAGAACATTTTCTCAAAGCTCTCCCCAAACTGGATAGATAACTCCCTCAGTAACCCAGCAATGGTGGCCTCATTCATTTCTAGGGTCAATTCCTTCGGGCCGCCCAGAACTTCCCTGACTGTTAAAAACCCCCTGACTTTGATCCTCATTCAAATTCTCTCAAACGCCCAACTCCTCCCGGAATTCCACCATGCGCGACCGGTACCGATCCAACTCGTCCTCCGACATCTCATCAGGAAATTGAAGTTTGACCTGGGTCAGAGCTTCGATGATGGTATCAGCATTGGGCGCTAACCCCAGGACACCCACTTTGCTTCCCTGTTCCAGGGCTACTTTTCCCAACATGAAGTCGGTCACGAACTTACCTTCTTTGCGTAAAAGTCGCTTCCATTCCTGGGGTGCAGCTCCCAATACAAATTCGGCTTCGCTCAGCGCCTCCTCTTCATCTAAGAAGGCGATCTTGGTCAACTCTCCATGGTCGAAGAACATTCCGAATATGATGTCGTCGTCTATCCCCCAGGCTGGTTCCGCTTTTACCCGATAGCATACCTTGATTGATAGTTTCTTCAGTCGCTCTTTAAAGTCTGGATTTTGTTTATAATTTTTATCCGATTCTTCCAGCCACTCTGGTGTGCAATATTGACAAACGGTCATATGTTTACCTCCAGTTATCGTCTAATTACCTCTGATATGCTCCACACTTACCCCGCTATCTCTGACCGGATCCTAACCGTCGCCTCACCTTTCCTGGATGGTG
>DOXE01000176.1 GCA_003519205.1 Chloroflexota bacterium | reverse complement strand
GCGGCTGGTTTTCTGCACGCGCTCCTGTTATGGCAGGATGGTGATATCACGATGGGCCAGGTTGTCACCTATATGGGTCTGCTAGGGGCGCTCCGTTTTCCAACTTTTATTTCCATCTTTTCCTTCAATCTAGTCCAGCTTGGCATTGCCAGTGCCGACCGGATCTTACAAACGATCAATACCGAGACGGAATTGGATGAGAATGAAGCTGGGGTTGCCAAGCCGATTCAAGGGCAGGTGTCCTTTCAAGATGTGAGTTTTGGCTATAATGGCACGGCCGTTCTCCGAGACATTAGCTTTCAGGCCAAATCCGGTGAGACAATTGCCATCGTCGGCCAGACTGGTTCAGGCAAAACGACGCTGACGCAACTGATCAACCGCATCTTCGACGTCGACGACGGCCGGGTAATGGTGGACGGTCAAGATGTTCGAAATTGGAATCTGGAGTCACTGCGTTCTCAAGTTTCGACTATCGAACAAGATGTGTTCTTGTTCTCTAGAACGATTGGGGAAAACATCGCCTTCGGTTGTCCTGATGCGACACAGGAAGAGATCGAACAAGCAGCCCGCGAAGCCCAAGCTCACGACTTTATCATGGGATTTACCAATGGATACGAAACCGAGGTTGGAGAACGAGGTGTGACCCTCTCCGGTGGTCAACGGCAGCGAATTGCCATAGCCCGGGCTTTCCTGACCAATCCCAGCATCCTCATACTGGATGATAGCACCAGTGCTATCGACAGTGCCACCGAAGATGAGATCCAACAAGCCATGCGCCGTATCAGTAGCCAGCGGACGACCTTTTTGATCACCCACCGTCTCAGTCAAATTCGCTGGGCCGATCGCATTCTGGTTTTGAAGCAAGGGCAATTGATCGATCAAGGATCGCATGAGGAGTTGCTGGATCGCAGCGAAGATTACCAGAGGATTTTCGCCCGTTACGACGAGTGAGCGAAGGCCTGACAACGTTTTAGAGACCGGATTGCCAGGGATGGATCCGATATGGACATTGAGGTTTTGACAATAGATGAAAGACGAGAAAGGCGGAAGCATCTCCGGAGAACGTCGCTCTTTGCAACTGACCGGATTGTGGCGCAACCCGGACTTTATGCGGCTGTGGATCGGCCAAACCATCTCCGAGTTTGGGTCCTGGTTGGGCGCCTTGGCTCTATTAGCCATCCTAGTCTTGGATGCGACCCCAGTTCAGATGGGAGTATTGGAAACTCTCAAAGCGCTACCCGCCTTGCTGATCGGTTTATTTGCTGGTGTATACGTGGATCGACAGCGGCGCCGCCCCATCTTGCTAGGGGCGGACATCGGCCGGGCAATTCTATTGGGCCTGGTCGTGATTCTGGCTTTTTCCGGTTTGCTACAAATGTTCCTGCTGTACTTCGTGGCTTTCCTCGTTGGCAGCCTGACCGTATTGTTCAACCTGGCTTACCAGGCTTACGTTCCCCGATTAGTAAGACGTGGAGAGCTTGTAGAAGCCAACAGCAAATTGGGTGCAACAGCATCTCTGGCCGAGATCGGCTCCCCGGCACTAGGCGGATTTTTAGTTCAGATCATCTCAGCGCCACTGACACTGCTTTTAGATGCCGTCTCCTATTTGATCTCAGCCATCTTCGTTGGAACCATCGGCAGGCCGGAACCGGCCGTGAGCCGGCCAAAGATAAAGCGAAGCATCTGGCCCGAGTTGACCACCGGATTGAGGTTGGTAACGACTCACCCTTTGCTGCGAGCTACGGCTGGCGCATCGGCCATGCGCAACTTTTTTGGCGGTTTCTTCGCCGCTCTTTACAGTTTGTACGTCCTTCGCGAGCTGGGTTTGACTCCAGTTACCTTAGGAATTCTCGTCGGCAGCGGCGGCCTCGGCGCCTTTTTGGGTGCCGTGATAACTGGCCGCTTCACGAAACGCTTCGGATGGGGTAATTCATTGATGATCTCCAGTTTCATCGCCGGTTTAGCGGCCTTGCTCATCCCTCTGGCTGGTGGTTCAAGATGGTTGGCGATAGCGATACTCATGATTAGTCAGTTATTTGGCGACATCTTCTTAGCCATTTACTTCATCAATGAGCTTAGCTTGCGGCAATCGATAACGCCGGACCATTTACTCGGCCGCGTGAACGCCAGTTTCGAATTCCTGGTGGGAGGTGTTGGCACAATTGGCATATTGATCGGCGGTTTGGTAGGCGAAATGCTCGGGTTACGGCCGGCGACGGCCGTGGCAGCCATTGGCATGTCTCTATCCATTCTGTGGCTACTTATGTCACCTGTCCGGGGCCTACGGGATCCGGCCGACTGGATTTTATCGAACGGTACTGACCACTAATCACAATAGGTTATTTGAATGGGTTTTATCTTAGATGGATTAGAAAGCGAAGATTATGACCGCCAGTATGGTGATAGGGAACTGCTGAATCGCATAATCAGCTACTTCCGGCCCTATACCAGGCAGATGCTCCTCGTGGCGGTGATGATCACCCTCAGCTCCTTGGCCGGAACGGGTGGACCGATCCTCATCTCCAGGGCTCTCGATATCGTCTCCGAAAATTCATCTACCCAAGTCATTATCCTCTTAACCGCTGGGGTTCTTATCCTGGGAGCATCGGCCTGGCTCTTCAACTACATCCGCCAATGGTTTTCAGCCCGGGTTACCGGCAACGTCGTTTTACAATTGCGCGAAGATGCCTTCAACGCCACAATCCAACATGATCTTTCTTTCTTTGACGAACATCCCTCCGGCAAAATTGTCAGCCGGATAACGTCTGACACCCAGGATTTTTCTGAGACGGTCAACCTGATCTTAAACTTGCTAAGCCAGATATTGTTGGTGGGCATCTTGACCATCGTGCTGATTACCATCAGCGTGCCTTTGACCTTGATCATGCTAGCCTTTGCCCCAGTAGCAGTGATCGTTGCCCTCAGTTTCCGTCGTATCGCCCGCGAAGTTACCCAAAGGGCAAAACGGGTGACAGCCAAGATTAACGCCCAAATCCAGGAATCTATCAGTGGTATCGTCATCGCCAAAAGTTTTCGCCAGGAAGCGGCTATATACAAGACTTTTGATGCCAATAATCGACAAGGTTACGAAGTTGGCTTACGTCGTGGCTTAACCCTGGTTTCCATCTTTCCTATCATGGGCGCGGCCTCCGGGTTAGGCACTGCTGTTCTGATTTACTTCGGTGGCCTGGCTACCATACCCGCCAATGGTATTACAACCGGAGAATGGTACCTGTTCATGCAGGCGGTAGGCTTCTTCTGGTTTCCCCTGATGGGTATTGCCTCATTTTGGAGCCAGTTTCANNTTTTTCGCTGGAAATCCAACCGGGGGAGACGCTGGCCCTGGTGGGACACACCGGTGCGGGAAAAAGCAGTGTGGCCAAATTGGTCAGCCGGTTCTATGAATTTCAAGGTGGGCAGTTACTGGTAGACGGCCGGAACATTCGCCATCTGGATTTGGGTCAATACCGTCGCCATATTGGCTTGGTGCCTCAAGAGCCGTTCCTTTTTACCGGGACAGTTCGGGATAATATCCGTTATGGCCGGCCGGAAGCCAGTGATAAGGAGGTATTAAACGCAGCCATGCAAATCGGTCGGGGTGATTGGTTAGAGTGGTTGCCAAAAGGGCTGGATACCGACGTCGGGGAACGAGGAGCGAATATCTCCATGGGCGAGCGGCAATTGGTCGCTCTGGCCCGGGTAGTATTGAAAGATCCGGCAATTTTCATCCTCGACGAAGCCACGGCTAGTGTCGATCCCTTCACCGAGACCTTGATCCAGGAAGGATTAGACACCATCATGAGCCAACGAACGGCCATCGTCATTGCCCATCGCCTGTCGACGGTCAAACACGCCGACCGGATCATCGTCATGGAGCAGGGGCAGATCATCGAAGAAGGCACCCACCAGGAGCTGATGGCCTATAGCGGGCACTACGCCGAGTTGTACAATACGTACTTCCGCCACCAGTCGCTGGAGTACATAAATGAGGCGAAATGGCGGGTGAAGCTGGAGCCTGGGGAATTGGCGGCCGATTAGTCTGCTTGCAGTTGAGGTCCAGAAACTATTGATATATCAGTTGGTGAGCTTTGTAAAGAGATCATTCCGAAGGAAAGGTGTCTACACACCAAGTCCCCACGTATATTCGCAGTTGCCAAATCCCGGACCAATCAATGATGAGCTTATTGGCTTGCCATCGATTGAACCGACCATTTCATTAATGTTAAATAGATACTCATTGTAATTGTACATCGATGATAGTGGCCCAAACAGCTGCCGCTCTAGCAAGACCTGAGCATGAGTATAGGGAACAGCACGGAAGCGTAGGAAGTCACCATTCTCCGCTGTGGCTGATACGAGGAAATGCGGGTAAGCAGCGTTGGACAAAATCGAATTCACGGAAACCTTGGAAAAGTTAACAGTTCGCCAACTCATACCCTTGCAAAAATAAGCGCTCTCTTGTAACGATAGAGTGAGATTTTCAACCCATTCAGGAAAGAACCAGTCGCCACGCCGCAGTAAGTGTGGCCCTAAGTAAGGGATGTAGCAAGAAAAGAAACTGCCGTCCGCGAATCGAGCCAATATCCATTTCCACGGAAAAGGCATTATATTTAGACAAATGCGTTGAAAGTACCCCGCGCCTTCCAGTTTCTCGGTGCCTGCTGGACTGGAGAATTCTCCCTCAAATGAAAGATGTCGCCAGGCCAGAACATTAGCCCCTCCAAATATAGATTGCCGATCGAAAAGTGCTGGAGATGTCATTTCAGAAATTGTCTCTCCCCATACTTCAAAGTGAGCCTCACCTCTTTCGCCACGAAAGAAAGCCGTTGTAGCAAAGGACCGGCCCTCGCTTGCCACGATCTCGCCCCCATATCCATCAACATCCCAACCATATATGGCTTTATAGGGAGTCACTTGAATCATTACTGGGTGTTTAATTATTCCCTGATGCATACTGTGTCCGTCGTAATACCAACCGAGCGATATGCCAGGAAAAGGATCTGCTAGCGTTTCTGCTCGACGCGACCGCTCAACACCCGAGTGAGATACCTTGTTGATTCTTATTTGATTACCAACCCGTGAGACCAGAGAAAACATCATCTGTTTTGGTCCATAACCCTCATTTTGGCGAGGAAAGAGCAAAAAAAACCACCAGATCGAAGAAAAACGTGTCAACTCTTGAGGGTACCAATACCAGATCTTGTCGTACGCGTTATTAGATTCTTTCATGAAGTCTTTACATTTAAGCTCAATTATGTTGATTATTAATCATGCCTAAATCAAAAAACAATACCATATCTATTGGATTTTCTCCAACACGGACATGTAGAAACGAACCATATCCTGATCCCGTCATTGGAATCCTCACATATGGCTGTCTGTGAACCTTTCCCCGAGTATACCTGTTTGATTGGCTGCTCAAGTCCAAAGTACCTATGACATTCCAGTACAACGAGGTATAAATAATGTGCATCAGTCGCTAAGGGGGATGAGTTTGGGAAAATTGGAACGTGCCATGAGCAAAAAGGATCTGACTGAACAAGAAATCCGGAGTCAGTACATCCGGCCGGCCATTGTCGCGGCCGTCTGGAAAATGGTCGAAACTAAGTTAGATGATCTATTATCGGTTGTATTCAATGAGGTGCAGTCCAGTCATTAATTTGGGGAGATGATCTTTAGCACCCGCAGCCCTGATCGGGAAAGGTATACGGTCCTGCATAGACTGTTCCTATTGAAGTAGCGGATTAATCCAGGAGACACAAGATGAGTGACTATCCATTCGAAGTTGGCGGACGGTACCGCAACCGATTAGGTGAATACACCGTCCTATCTATCGAAGGCGAAACCATGATCGTCCGTTACGCCGATGGTCGCCAGCAAACCGTGAACGTCGAAAAACAAGCCTGGATAGTGCAAAGCATTGAAGATGAGGCCAGCCCACCTTCCCAACCTTTACGTGCCAGGGGAGAGAGCCAGGCCATTCAGCCGGTCATCGACCTGGTTGAAGAGGTGTTGCGCTCTAATTTCAAAGCCCCCTATCCGGCGGATATCACCGACCAGGTTTGTTTAGCCATAGAAGCCGACCCTAAATGGTTGGATAGATACCATATCCTGACCAAACAATTCGAATCAGAGGATCAAAGCGGTGAGGCTACGGTAAACCAAGCGATAGGCTTTCATACGATGAACCTCACCGGCATGGTCACCGTAAAGTCAGGCTTAAAGGCTAAAAGCGGATTGATAAAGACTTACTCAGAGTTGGCTTATCCAGACTTGCCTGTTAAAAACAAAGGCCAACAGAATTAATGGTTCATTTCTCTTATAATTGAATTCACGCATGCACCGAATGTGCTGATTCAGGTCATTCTAAACCTAGGGAAGGCTTGTCCTGAGCTCGGTCGAAGAAACCCTAAGATCTCCTGTTAATGTTTGGCATCAGAGATTCCTCCCCTTCGGCAAGGCTCAGGGCAGGCTCCTGCGGACGGGATGACATAGTGCACATCTGTTGGTGTTGACGAGCAATCCATTATCCAGCACGATTTTAATGTTCACCGTATGGGAACGGCCAATCTCCTATTGACCGATGATTGATAACTTGGACGTGGTAACGGGCGCTTTCGGGTATATCGGCCGTTATATTGCCGCCCAGTTGCTCGAAAACGGCCGGCAGGTGAAGACCATCACCACTCACACTGAAAAGCCCAATCCATTCGGTTCGCATGTCCAGGTCTTTCCCTACAACTTCGACGAGCCGGAGCGCCTCGAGGCGACCCTGGATGGGGCGGATACCCTTTTTAACACCTACTGGATTCGTTTTGAACATTCTGGGATGACTTACGAGCGGGCCATCGCCAACACGCGG
>DOXE01000334.1 GCA_003519205.1 Chloroflexota bacterium | reverse complement strand
ATCTCGCCTAATTTATAGTAATAGGTTATGGTGCACTCCTAAATTCGGACAAGATTTACAAGTTGCCTCGGAGGGCTTGCTCTCTCTCAATCGATTCAAATAGGGCTTTGAAGTTGCCTTTGCCAAAGCCGAGAGAGCCGTGTCGTTCGATGATCTCATAGAATAGGGTCGGCCGATCTTCCACCGGCTTAGTAAATATTTGTAACAAATAACCTTCCTCATCCCGATCCACCAGGATGCCCAGCTCAGCCAGCTTTTCCACGGGTTCGTCGATCTTACCAACCCGGTCTTCAAGTTCTTGATAGTAAGTGGTGGGAACGCGCAAAAATTCCACGCCGCTTTCTTTCAGCCTGGTGATCGTTTGGATGATATTTCCTGTAGAAAGGGCTAGATGTTGGACTCCTGGCCCATAGTAATAATCAAGGTATTCCTGGATCTGGGACTTTTTTTTGCCTTCGGCTGGTTCATTGATGGGAAATTTCACCTTGCCGGTTCCATCTTGCATCACCTTAGACATGAGTGCCGAATACTCGGTGGAGATGTCTTGATCGTCAAAATGAATTAATTGGCTGAAGCCCATCGTGGAAGCAAAGAAATCCACCCAACGATTCATGGCCCCGAGTTCGACATTGCCTACCATGTGATCGATTTGGGCTAAACCATATCCGGTGTGCCGGCCGATGGAACCAGATGGGTCCTGGGTTATTCTGGTTTTGAAACCGGGAGCAAAGGTGCCTTTATAGTCGCTCCGATCGACGAATTTTATGATGGTATCGCCATAGGCTCGTATAGCCGAATAACGCCAGACGCCATATTCATCTTCCTCTTGGGTCGGCTGAACGGCGCCTGTCGCACCGCGCCTAGTCGTTTCTTTATAAGCGCTGGCTGCGTCCGGCACTTCCAAGGCAATAATGGCTACTCCATCGCCGTGAAGATAGACATGGCGTGATATCGGGTGGTCAGGTCCTAAAGCGCTAGAAAGAACCAGGCGAATATTGCCCTGGTCCATCACATAAGAAGCCCGGTCACGAACACCTGTTTCCAGGCCCCTGTAGGCAACTTGCGTAAACCCAAAGGCAGTTTGATAGTAGTGGGCTGCTTGCTTGGCATTGCCGACGTAGAACTCGACATGATCGATACCCTTTATGGGCAGGAAATCGTCCATATTAGCCTCCGGTATGAATTGAAAATGTTGACTGGTGAATTGGTAATTGTTAATGGAGCAACTTATTCTGATTCAATTATCGTAGCCCTGACATCATTGGTCTGTAAGGTCTCCACCGAATAGATAAGATTGTTCTAATCTTTAAGTTACTCTAGATCGGATCAACAATATTTGTGCAAGAGTGTGCCAAGGCGGCCGATGCCTTCTTCAATGGTGTCGGGCGAACAATTGGAAAAATTGAGGCGTAGGCAGTTTTTCGCTCTGTGGCCGGCATCGGTTCTGTTCGAACCAGCGGTTGCCTCGAAGGCCGTACCCGGGATAAATGCTACCTGAAGCTCTTCGACGGCCGGCCATAACAACTGGGCCGTATCGACGTGACCGGGCAGCTCAACCCAAATGAACATACCGCCGGTCGGTCTCGTCCATCTGGCGCTTGGTGGAAATTCTCGCGCCATCGCTTCTAGCATTGTATCCCGTCGCAGGCGATATGTCTGGCGTAGTCGATCGAGATGGGCTGGTAGATGCCCTGCATCGAGATAGGCTGACACTGAGCGTTGGATAAAGGCCGATGTTTCAAGATCGCTGGATTCTTTAATCACGGTCAGTTTCGAAACCAGGAACTCGGGGGCAACTATCCATCCCAAACGAAGAGCTGGAGCCAGGATCTTAGAAAAAGAACCCACGTAGAACACCCACTCCTCGTCCAGGGCACGCATCGGCGAGGCGGCCGATGACTCATAGCGTAATAAACCATATGGATCATCTTCAATGATGGGTAAGCCATATTGCCGGGCCAAAGCCACTAACTGTTGTTTACGATCCCGGCTAAGAGTGACGCCTAATGGGTTGTGGGCCTCTGAGATGGCATATAAAAACGAAGGGCGGGAACCGGCTAACAGGTGAACCTCCACCTTATCGACGTCCATTCCCTGCTGTAAATCTGTCGTCACTGTTAGTATGTCAGGATTGAAAGGGGCAATGGCTTGTTGAATGCCGCTATAAACTAATTCCTCAATAAGAACCTGCCCTCCATCATTTAAAAACAGGTGAGTCAACACGTTTAAGGCTTGTTGGGCACCTGTGGTAATAAAGACCTGGTCCTCAGAGCATATGACGCCCCGCTGGGCCATGAGGGCGACAATATGCCGTTTCAGAGGCAAAAATGGTGGGCCATATTGCAGGGCTTTGGCATCGGAAGCCAGCACCTGGCTGACAGCCTCGGCAAATTCTTTAACCGGAAATAGCTTGGGATCTGGTAGCCCTCCGGCAAAAGATAGGATTCCCGGCCGGGACACCACGGCTAACATCTCCCGTAAAACCGAGCGTTTCATTGTTCGGGTCCATTCGGCCAGCGTAATTTCGGGTTCGGGGAACTCTCTGATTAATGAATGAGGAATTGTTGACATAAATCACAATTAACAAATTAGGCGAATCTCGTTACGATTCAGATCTCAACGTCTCTAAGGGCACAAGTTCGATTGGAAGGCAGGTAGTCGACTTGATCTCTCTGAGTACTAGGCTGGTGCGAATTTTGTCCATGCCAGGAACCGGAGTCAATTTCTCAACCAGAAATTTTTCCAGATGTTCACGATTGCGAACGATAACCTTAAGTAAATAATCAAATTCTCCCGTAGTGTGATGGCATTCTAACACTTCGGGCATATCTTGAACGATTTCTTTGAAACGCCGGATAGACTCTGGTTCGTGGCGAAGCAACGTGACCTGGACAAAACACAACATGTCAAAACCGACGGCCTCCCGATCGAGCAAGGTCACATATTGCTCGATGATGCCAGCATCTTCTAACTTACGCAGGCGTCTTTGAAGTCCAGGAGGTGACAAATCAACCCGTTTGGCCAATTCCGTATTGGTCAATCGGGCATCACCTTGGAGGTGTTTCAAAAGTTGGCGATCTTTTTCGTCCAAGTCTTATTTATGTTCCAAATCTGTCAGTTAAAAATATTAACATATTATAAAATATTTTGAGGGATATTTCAACAGAAATGTTACATTAATTAATATTATTAGCGATATTTATGAATCTGTGCACAATACTTAAGTGGAAGGTGTAAAAATTAGCGGTAATCTTGCCCAAGGATCAACATTTGGAATAAACTCACTATCTATGGTGAGGAAATGGTTGTTGGTTACATGTCTCCCACTCATACTCCTTATAGGTTGCAGTGAAACTCAAGGGATATTGAAAGGACCAGTCCTGACCGTCGGAACGCCGGAACAAGAGTTACCGTCGGTCCTGGCCAACCTCGGTGTGATCGACGTTTCTCTGGCGGATTTGTTAGATGATCCGGGTGTTTATAAGGACCAAAAATTGCGGGTCACGGGCACTTTTCGTGGACAACAAGCAGTACCATGCGAAGGTGAAATCTACCCGTCTCCAGCAACTTGGAAACTCGGTTCTGGGAGACTGGAAATGCAGGCGGCCGGACCATCCGATCAGGTACCTGACCTGACAATTGAAGAGGCTCAAATCGTGGTTGAAGGTCAATGGCGGCGTTGGGTCGGTCTTATGGGCTGTGGGGATGAGGCGAAACCGGCCGAGGTATGGTACCTGGAGACTTCGAACATCATTTTTCCTGAGGAGATCTCGCTGATCCAGGTCGGGGCAACCCCTGAGCAAGGACCACGAACGGACGATGAGGGGCTGAACATAAGCCCTACTATTAGTGGCATCATAACGGCGACAGTTGAACAATCTGAGAGTCCTTTGTTGACGGTCAGTGGCACGCCAGTTCAACCGGCCGTCGGCCCCCCCGCTCCACCAGCAACTCCAGCCCCTGCCCTTACACCAACCTTCACACAAGAGTCAGTGACGGCGATCCCAACCGCGACATCGACGGGTGGAACGGATACTCCAACACCAGGGTTAGGAACAGGAACGGCCGTTCCAACTGCATCTGGCCCCAGCCCAACGCCTGGTGGCACGAGTAGTGTCGTTTCAATGCCGACATTGAATTTAGGCTCGCTGGAAACCAGCCAACTACAGGACGCTGAGAACCATATCTGGCCTTATTTTGCCGACGAAGTACAGGTGATCACCCTGCAAATCGCCCCTGAACCAGACTTGGGTATCGCAGTCTCAATTAATAACCCCAGCGGGCAAACGATTGTCGATGAAGGATTAAGCCAAGCAGGCCAATCAATCATCTTGACAGATATCCCTCTTACCGAGCCCGGCACATATGAGATTTTAGTGAGTTCTTCGCCGGGTTCTTCGGGAGATTACGCTATCCTCGTCGGTGATGATGAGTCCTATAATTTCGTCTTTAGAGGCTTCCTGGATGACGGAGACAGTTTCAGCGTTGAAATGGACGCTGAAAGCGATCACTTCTGGCACTTTACGGGTGAAGTAAGGCAAGTGATCGATATCGTGGTCACCCCCAATAACATGGAGGATCTATTCCTCCGCCTATTCGGTCCGGATGGTTCTCTGCTGGTGGAATTCTATGACTTAGAAGCAGGGGGTGAGGCCGAGCAATTGTTGGATTATTCTCTAACCGCAAGTGGCCTCTATTCGTTGTTGGTCGGCGAGAGCGATTTTGAAACGACTGAATATACGATCGAGTTTTCTAAGAGTTGATGCCATATGAGAACTTGTTATGTTTGATTGGGAAACAATACCGGTGTTATTCGCCATATAAGTTTTTCACGATAAACTTAGGCCTCCAGCGGCCCAATACCGGCCGTCATTGACATCCATAAGGTATTACGGATTGCACAGCATCAGGCTTCATCAGACCGTCGATCCTGTCAATTCAGAGGAAAAACATGAACCACGGTACCCCGTCGAGGTGACTATCACTACTTAAAAAACATCCTGCAAATCATGTTTATCCTACCTAATTTATAAGGAGCAAATTGTGAAGAGTAGATTGACGATCAACAAATGGCTGGTTCTGTTGCTGTTATTGGGCATTGGACTCGTTGCTTGTGGGCCGGCCCAGGATCCCGAGGACGAAATCGCCACGATCACAGCCCGCGCCGAAGGCGTTAACATTGAAGACGAGATTGAGGCAGAAACGCCAGAAGCAGAAACGCCGGAGGTAGAAACGCCAGAGGTAGAAGAACCGGACGTCGTTGAACCGCAAACCGAAGGGGAGTCTGATGAACCACTAGCTTCTTTTGACGTTCTAGGCGGCGCCAGCGAAGATGACGTGCAGTCCACGAGCAGCGGCTTGCAATATATCATCTTTTCAGATGGTGATGGAGAAATGGCACAAGAGGGCGAGGTCATCTCTGTCCACTACACAGGCTGGTTGGAAGACGGCACAGAGTTCGATAGCTCCAGAAGCAGAGGCACGCCATTCCAGTTTGCATTAGGAAGGGGCATGGTAATCCCTGGCTGGGATGAGGGATTGGCCTTGATCCCGGTCGGCACACAAGCCCGCTTAATCATCCCCTCTGACTTAGCTTATGGAGAACAGGGAAGACCAGGCATACCTCCGGATTCGACATTAATCTTCGACGTTGAATTGTTGGCTATTCAACCAGGTTCACCGGAATCGCCAACAGCTGTTGAAGAAGGCGATTACACTATAACCGATTCAGGGCTCAAATATTACGACATTGAAGAGGGTGATGGTCAGCCACTGGAAGCGGGGCAGCAGATATTGATGCATTACACCGGTTGGCTTGAAGATGGTACCAAATTTGATAGCTCGATTGATCGAGGCCAACCTATCCCGCTTGTTGTCTCAGCAGGCCAGATCATCCCAGGTTGGGAGGAAGGAGTCGCATCTATGAATATGGGCGGATATCGCCAGTTGGTTATCCCACCAGAGCTGGCCTTCGGCGAAGAAGGGGCAGGTGGTGGTGTGATCCCACCAAATGCTGTATTGATCCTCGAAATACAAGTCATCGATCCTGATATATAGATTTTTAGCCTCCTGGCGGTCGCCAGGAGGCTTTCACACACCATTCATAAACCGGCGATTACCTGATGAAAGGGTAAATCGTCCTTGATTGTTGCTTCTGGTATCATTGAGGGAAGGGTGGAACGCAGGCAGCGTCCCATATCATCCGAAGGTGAGTTCATAACGGCAAGAGTTGGATCGAATGAAAAACGCCTGTTTCGCCTTGATTATCCTAGTGGTGGCTCTCATGTTTGGTTGCCAGCAGGAACCGCCGGGAACAGAGACGCCGGTTGTGCCGACAATCGCCAATTTACCACTGCAGCCCGATTCCATAGCACTGGTTACATTACTTCGTAATCCAACCTTTTTTGATGGAAATTATCTCCAACTTTCCGGACAATATCGACCAATTCCCCTTGTCGTTTGTTCTGATGAGGGTCATTTTTCTCCTGCTACTTGGGCGTTGGTCGACGGGGAAATCGAGATTCCGGCGGCAGGGTTCGACGGGGTTTTGCGCCGGTTGGCTGATCCGGGTTTACCACTAATCGTCGAAGGGCGATGGCAACAATGGGAAGGTCCGGTAGGCTGCGGCCGGCGAGCTCCAGTTACCGAGATCTGGTATTTTGAAGTCGATAACATCGTCTCGCCGAACCCCTTGACGGCCGGCCAGGCTGGCGAGGGTATTGCCTCCTTGCCCATCGAGCCAACACCTGACACGGCTGTTGATCAAACAATTATGACCCCAGTCAATGTTACGCCCACGATTGTAGTGCCCACGGCATCGCCAACAGGGTTAGCTACAGAAACGCCCCAGCCAACGTCGACAGCTACAACATCAATTAGAACAGCCACCAGCATCCCTGCCACTACCTCAGGTACGGCGACGGCTACCCCTTCCCCATCCCCAACAACTCAACCAAGGGGGGTCACCCCAACAACTACAAGTACGGCAACTGGCACGCCTACGGCTACAGCCGACGCCGATGAAACTACCGTATCAATCGATTATGACGACCTATTCAAAGAGACATTGGCGGCTGGCGGGGTCAATCGTTGGAGCTTCCAGGGTGAACCCGGAGATGTTGTCTATATAAGCGTGAGCCCGGTTGCGAGTTTAGACGTGTCAATCGAGCTCCTGGATCCAAACGGCGCAACCCTGGTTACTCGAAATCAGGGGTCTGGCGGTCAGGTCGAAAACATTGACCAGCAATCGTTGAGCATGTCTGGTGAATACGAGATCCTCATTCGCTCTGTGGCCAATAGCAGCGGGGCATATGCTATTGTCTTGCTAACCGACGACTCCCAGCCATTTGTTACATTTCGCGGCAATATCAATTATGGGGAAAGCCGGAGTAATAATTCCGTGGCGGTTGACGCCGACGATATGTGGAACTTCATCGGAACGACAGGAGATGTCGTGACAATTCGAGCTGTCGCCACCGGAAGCGGGAATCTATTGCTTTATTTATTAGATCCTGACGCTGACTTTGTGGAAGAAGCTGACGAAAATTCGCCACCAAATGACGAGGAGATAATCGACCAATATACCCTGCAACAGTCGGGATTGTTCACAATCGAGGTTGGGGAGGCAGATTTTCAGTCATTCGGCTATAACCTGACCCTGGAAAGACGATGAAAA
>DOXE01000007.1 GCA_003519205.1 Chloroflexota bacterium | reverse complement strand
GGACGCCATGTTAGCCACCTCATAAAATAAGCCTTCATTGAGTGCTCCGTCCCCAAAAAAGGCGATTGAAATTCGATCACTCCCAGTTAATTTTGCCGATAAGGCCGCACCGGTAGCAATACCCAAGCCCCCGCCGACAATCCCGTTGGCGCCCAAAATACCCAGACTCATATCAACAATGTGCATGCTCCCTCCCTTACCCCGGTTGTAGCCACTCTGTTTACCTAGCAACTCGGCGAACATCCGTTTTGGATCGCCGCCTTTGGCCAACAGATGCCCATGGCCTCGATGGGTGCTGGTGATGTTGTCATCTCGCTTGAGCGTAACACATACCCCAACGGCGACCGCCTCCATGCCGGTATAAAGATGGGCCAAGCCGGGCATAATCCCCCGACTGTAGACATCGTAAACTGTCTCTTCAAATTTACGGATGGTGACCATCCGCCGGTACATGTCCAGTAACAGCTCTTGGGGAAGTTCGTTTGTTTCTACATTTTCATAGGTAAGTGAAGCTAAGTCAGTCATTATTCCTCACAGGCTCATTAATCAGCCGGGATTACCACTATGCGCTGTTCACATATGTCTTGCTGAACCGCGCTAATCCGCTCTCCACTTGCTTCATATGCTTGGCCATCGCTTTCCGTGACGCCTCGGCATCGCCAGCTTCAATGGCCGCGTAGATTGTTTGGTGCCACTTACGCGCTCTAGCCAGCTCCCCCGGAACCACAAACGTCCGCCGCCGACTTTCACTCAACAGCGGGGAGATTGATGTCAGCACGATCAGCAGCACCTGGTTTCGTGAAGCCTTAGCGATCAGCTGGTGAAAGGCCGTGTCTCGTTCAACATGTTCTTCGATCGTGTCTTCCTCTGGCAAATCAGTAGCCAGCCGGAGCTCTTCTAACTCCTCGGGAGTGATGTTTCTGGCGGCCAATGCCGCCAGCTCAGGTTCTATGATTTGGCGTACCTCGATCAGTTGGGAAAACACCTTGTCCCCATGCATCAACATCAACACGTCTGGATCTAGCGAATTCCACTCCTCAACTGAGTTGACAGTGGTCCCGCGTCCCTGTCGAATTGAAATGATCCCTTTACTAGATAGAGATCTTAAGGCTTCACGAACGGCCGCGCGGCTTACCCCAAACATTTCAGCCAGGTCACGCTCGGAGGGCAGTTGGTCACCCTGTTGGTAGTGACCAGCTGTTATCGTCTCCAGTAGTTGGCGGTTAATTTGCTCGCTGAGCCTCTCGCTCTGGACAGCATGGAAAAGGGGCGGATTTGGTTTCATGCCACACCCATTTTTCAAACGAAGCGTTAATATGGTATGGTGGTCTTATGGTAAAATGGTCAACTGGTATAACCAATGCACCTATCTTAATCCTATTCAAAGCGATTGTCAAGCCTACCGATCGTCTAAATTTTGCATCGTGTTGTAAGGGGAACATTGTCTTTGAAACTACCAATGGTATAGGTGGCAATTTCTATTTCATGCGAGCCGGCACATATTTTTCAGGAGGTAAACCATTAATATGGGAGACGCAGATCGCCCCGGGCATTTCGGCCGGGAACACTCTGGTTTGGGCCAGCGGGTACAATGTCGGCTATGGGTTGATCGATCTGCCGNNGCCGTACACCAGGATGCGTCCGGCGAGGCCTGGGCACGGATGATGGCCATAGCCAAAGGCATCGGTGCCACGCGTGCCGGCGTCTTCAATTCATCGTTTCGAGAGGAAGCCGAATTGGATTTATTTGCCGAGCAGGTTGTTTGGGCAGGTCTGGTCGCCTGGATCGAGGAATGCTTCAAACTGGGCGTCGAACATGGCTTTTCCCCTGAATTAATGGTCCTGGAACTTTATGGCTCGGGTGAAGCTGCGGAGATATTAGGCATGATGGCTCGGAACGGCTTCTATCGACAAATGGCACACCATTCTACCACCAGCCAATATGGCACGCTCTCCCGAGCACAACATTTGCTCAACGATGAAATTAAAGAGAAGATGCGGGATTCCTTAGTAAACGACATCAAGGGAGGCGAATTCGTTCAAGAGTGGAGCAGGGAACAGGCCACCGGATCCCAAACCCTGGCCAGGCTCAAAGACGAAGCCTCTCATAGCGCGATGAGCCAGGCAGAGGAAACGGTGCTTCAGCTTATGCAGCTTTCCCGTGACAGCGGTGGGGAGTCCTGATCCAGTTGAATACCCCGGCGCCTCAGCTAGAGGCCGTTATGCGCTAAGAGGTTCACATGAGAAAAACGGCTTTATTAGTTATTGATGTTCAAAAGGGTCTTGATGACCCNNGTAGAGCCAAACTCACCACTCCGTCCAGAACTACCAGGTAATGAGTTTAAAGAGGAAGCGCAACCGTTGCCTGGAGAAAAGCAATTCAGCAAATCGGTTAATAGTGCGTTTATAGGAACTGGGCTTGAGAAATACCTTCAAGAGCATGACATTTCATCTTTAGTGATTGTTGGGCTAACGACAGATCATTGCGTATCAGCGTCAACTCGAATGGCGGCCGATCTAGGGTTCGATGTAACGTTGATTTCGGATGCGACGGCAGCACACGAGCGTGAAGGCTATGATGGTGTTCTGTATTCAGCCGATGACATCCACAAAATTAATCTGGTGAGCTTAGATGGCGAATTCTGTACTGTTCGATCTACCAAAGAAATATTGAAGGAAATCGCATAACAATCAAATCAACTCGGCCGTCAAAAAACCGCCACTCATTCCTCGCTCTGTTATCTCCCCATGTCCATTGGTAGTTACCACCTCAAACTCGAATCGCTGAGCTTCTGTATCCCTTGGCTCTTCAGCCGAGTTACTGGGCATAAAACGATTCCCCTCACCGCAATCCTCCCTTGCTGCCGAAGGCGACGCAAAACCTGCTGCTGCGCATCATTGCGGCCCGAGTCTTTATGGTTGTTAGAGGAACTTAGATCATCTCTAAATCACATGTTGAGTTTTCTAGCAATGAGAATTTTTCAAGCACATCTGATTTTATTTTTTCGATAACGTCTTCAGGCAAGTTGCCTTCAACTGTTACTTGGACGCTGTATAAATCTTCCACATAACGAACAATCACGCCATCAACGCTTATCCGGAAAACATTATATTCCTGCTGGGGCATCTGACTATGGGGTACGTCTGGGGAATATAGAACATTTATCAAATCAAGGTCAGGCTCTTTCCCAATCTCTATGGTGAGACGTTTAATGGATTCTTTATATGTATCCTCCCAGTTCATGTTTCGATCAAACAGTGCCTGCCTGACATTCCACAGATGGTTAGGGCCATGATCACGGCGTTTTAGTTCCCAACGGGTCCATTTTCTCTCGGTCAATCGCTCCCAACGCCAATCCCTAAGATTTAGTTTCCAATCATCAATGTTTTCTATCAAAGATCGATTCTCACCGAGGTACAATATTCCTTTCGCTATTTTGATCGATTCTCTGTTATCGGTAAGCATAGCTGTGTGTTGATGGATCCAACCGGGGGATGTTCCGGTCGTTTTTACCTCTTGTATTTCGAAACTTGCCAGATCTAACAGATAAACCTGGGTATCTCCAATCGAACGTTTCTCACGATAACCAAGGCTACCGATTATTACAATTGTGTTGTCTATCAGAGTTGACGTGTGGAAATCGGTCGGCGGGAAAATGTGTTCTGGATATCCATAAATCTCTACTGACTCGCCTGGATGAATTACGATAACGTCGTTGTAAATATAGAAGTCTGGATCATAGTCGTCTTCATGCTCGCCTCCAATGTAAATGGTCCGCCCATCAGGGAGTTCTGTGGCTGTTTGTCCCATTCGATCAAAACACCAAGTTGGCCCTTCATTTGAAGAGCCAGGGTCACTAAGAGCTTGTGTCGCATGATAAGCGCTCTTTCGTGAACGAATTAGCCATTCCCAAACTTTATTATCCATGCGTGTAGGATTAAATTGACCGAAACGGGGAGACCTCCATTCAAGGAATAGGGATCGAGTTACGCCAAAATCTTTATGATCCATTTCTTCGTTGAAATCCTCGTTACTGTTTAGATGCGGCGGTCTAACGGCCCGCTCATAAGTCGCCACGTTACTTGCGCTGCGTGACGATTCTTGACTGAAACGCTCAAAACGAAACTCGATAGTGTGGTCAGCTTTATGCGCTTGTTAGGCGATAGACTC
>DOXE01000528.1 GCA_003519205.1 Chloroflexota bacterium | reverse complement strand
GTCAACCCCATCGGCCCGCGCGGCTGCTACGACGAAGCCAAGCGCTTCGCCGAAGCAATGACGATGGCCTATCATCGGCATCACGGGCTGGAAACACGTATCGTACGGATCTTCAACACGTACGGACCCCGGATGCGTCTAAACGACGGTCGGGTAGTGCCCAATTTCATTTATCAGGCCTTGACCAGTCAACCCCTCACCGTCTATGGAGATGGTAGCCAGACCAGATCGTTTCAATATTTTAGTGATCTGGTTGACGGGGTTTATCGGCTACTTATGTCTGAAGTCTCGACGCCAGTCAATATCGGTAATCCGGCCGAGATAACGATCTCAGAGTTTGCGGAAATCATTTTGGAAATAACCGGCAGTCAATCGGAAATTGTGCAAGTCGATCCGCCCCATGAGCGGGTTGCGGACGATCCCAAGATTCGGCGCCCCAATATTACCAAGGCTCATGAAGTTCTGGGATGGGAGCCAAAGGTCAGACTCGTTGATGGCTTGGTGAATACCATTGACTATTTCCGAGACAAGGTAACGTGATAAATCACTCTTTTAACGACTTCATGGGTGTACACATTGATGAGCGAATCCGGAACCCTTTTTGGTTTGCCGTTCTTGCCCTGTTGCTGGGTATATTAATATCGAGCTTACCCGTCACAGTGGCTGGAGTGATTGTAGCTGGAGTGGGTTTTCTACTGCTCATGCTCATCCAACCTTTAGTCGGCTTGGGATTGGTGCTCATCATAGGTCCATTTGGGGCGTTAGAAAGTCTTAGTTTTGGTCCCTCTCTGCCAAAAAGCGGGCAATTATTATTTATTTTAGTAGTAGGCGCCTGGTTGAGCTATGGTGTGCTTCGTCATCGCATTAACATACCACGGACAGCGATCAATTTACCGCTGGTTGTCTTCCTCGGAGCCGCTGCTTTTAGCCTGGTCGACAGCACATCACTCTGGGCTGGTTTCAAAGAGATCGTTAAATGGATTGGCTTAGGGACAGCCATGCTCATCGTGGCAGATCTGGGTACATCTTGGAATCCCCTAGAAACTGATGCGCGACTGTGGCATCGGGATCGCCGATCAGGGATCAGTGTGCGCTGGCTCGTTGCAATCCTGTTGGTAGCCGGCCTTAGCCAAGCGTTCATAGGAATATGGCAATTTGGTTTGCGCGGGGATGGTCCAGATCATTTCATGATCTTGGACAGGTTCTTCAGGGCTTTTGGCACCTTTCAACAGCCAAATCCGTTTGGTGGTTACATGGGTATAACAGCCGGCCTGGCCCTTGGCGCCACCTTCGGGGCGATCATGGATTGGCATACCAAAAACAAGGTTGGAAAAAGCTGGAAAATTGAAGATTGGTCTTGGCTGTTCTTCTTAGTGACTTGTTCTCTTATTTTGAGCATTGCACTATTAATGTCCTGGAGCCGGGGGGCCTGGATAGGATTCGCGGCGGCTATAGTCGTTCTGGCTTTATTTTTGCCCAAACGTCGTTGGGTGGGTTTAATAATTTTGCTGACGGGATTCCTTCTCTTTCTTTTGCTATACCAATTCAACTTGTTGCCTGCCTCCGTTACCGGCCGGCTAAGCAATTTTACTGCTGACCTGAGGATAGGTGATGTGCGAGGTGTGCACATCACGGAAGAGAATTTTTCTGTAATTGAACGGTTAGCCCACTGGCAGGCTGGTGTGGGGATGGCCCAGGACAACCTTTGGCTCGGAGTCGGATTTGGTAATTACGAGCCAGCCTACGATGATTATGCCCTTCTAAATTGGCCTCATCCCTTGGGACATGCGCATAATTATTACCTAAATATCTTGGCTGAGACGGGTATCTTCGGATTGATGGCTTACCTGGTATTATGGGCGGTTATCTTCGTTCAATTGATCAGGTTATTAAGACGATTATCATGGCCGGATCGGGGGATTGCCCTGGGTCTACTGGCAGCCTGGACGGCCCTTTCGATTCACCATTTATTTGATAAATTATACGTTAACAACCTGTATCTATTTATGGGGGTTATGCTTGGCCTGCAACAGGTCCTGGCGCTGAAATATGATCACCTTAATAGCTAGTTTCGCTAGCATGATTGGCTTCAAGCCAAAAGAAGCCGAACGATTCGCCAAGTTTTTGGTGGTCGGCACTATTGGTTTTATCATTGATTTTGGCACGCTAACTTTCCTGGTTGAAGTCGTCGATTTACCTGGAATCGTATCTGAAAATTCCCAATTCTCAGAAACCGTGGGATTGATTATAGCCAATACGATATCATTTACTTTGGCCGTATTGAGCAATTTCACCCTCAACCGCTACTGGACCTACCCGGAGTCGCGCGGCAAACGAAAGCGTGTTCAGCTGCCCCAATTTACAGTCGTTAGCGTCATTGGCCTGATTCTAAATAATACAATTCTGGCGCTAACAACTCCACTATTTGGGTGGCTCATCGATACGACCCCGTTTTTACGGGGATCGATAGATGGTTATGTACCGGCCAAGATACTGGCTACTGTCGTCGTTCTTTTCTGGAATTTTTTCATCAACCGGTATTGGACGTATAGCAACGTCGAATGATTGTACCCGATGACAGATCGTTGCGCATCGGCATAGACGTAACACCGGCCGTAACTCAAGGGGGTGGAATCGGGCGTTACACCAGGGAGCTCGTGCGGGCATTGGTAAAGACCCCCACCCAAACTAAACGTGATTTCGTGTTTATTTCGGCCAAACAACCCCCGAATCTACCAGTTCCAGATCCGGTTCCTCGTGGACCAAATATAACCTACCGCCAGGCACCGCTGAACCAACAATGGTTATACAGGCTTTGGCATCGGCTCAGAATTCCAGCGCCGGTTCAGTTGTTTTCTGGACCTCTTGATCTGTTTTATTCACCCGATTTTGTTTTACCACCAGTGAGCGGTCAAATCCCCACCTTGTTAACGGTTCATGACCTTTCCTTTGTCCATTTTCCAGATACCTTCACACCGGCGTTAGTTCGTTACCTTAATCAAGTTGTGCCCAGATCAATAAATCGGGCGAGCCACATCTTAGCTGATTCCCGAGCCACAAAGGATGATATGGTTGGTATATGGAGTGTACCGCCACAAAAAATAACGGTGCTCTACAGCGGGGTCAGCCATTCTTTTAGGCCAGTGACTGATAAAGAACGGATCAAAACAATGCGGCAAAAATATGGCCTGGGAGATTGGCCATACTTGTTTAGCGTCGGGACGTTGCAACCTCGAAAGAATTACGAGTTACTCATTCGGG
>DOXE01000153.1 GCA_003519205.1 Chloroflexota bacterium | reverse complement strand
ATCGATGACGCTATCGCCGAAGCTACTGGCGCTGCACCTGAAGAAGAAGCACCGACAGAAGAAGCTGAGCTGCGTTTCACCTTCTATGCTGATGGCAACGAAGCCGACGTAATGCAGGGCTTGCTGGATGAGTTTATGGCCGAGAACCCAGGTATCACCGTTGTGCTCGATGTGGTGCCCTACGCCACCATCGACGAACAGCTCCCCGTCCAGGTAGAAACCGGTGAAGGTCCTGACTTGGCACGCATCACCAACTTTGGCGCCTACCAAGGCAAACTATTGGATCTGCGCGATTACGTCGAGGACCCAGCTTACTTTGAAGCCAATTTCCCAGCCCCAATCCTGGAGGCCATGGGCTACGGCGGCTTCCCCGATGGTCTCAGCGTGACTGGACCCTACGTCAACAAGACCCTCTTCGACCAGGCTGGTATCGAAATGCCGGGCGAAGGTGCTACATGGGAAGAATGGACCGAGGTTGCCCAGCAGGTTGCCGAAGCGACTGGTGTCGAGTACGCTATCTCTGTCGACCGCACCGGTCACCGCTTTGCCGGTCCTGCCATGAGCATGGGTGCTACCCTGATCGATAGCGAAGGCAACTTCACCGTTGACACCCCCGGCTTCCGAGCTTTCGCTGAAGTGCTGAACGGATGGCATGAAGACGGCATCACTCCCTCCGAAGTATGGCTGGTGGGTGACAGCCTCAACAGCTGCATTGACTTCTTCAAGTCTGGTGAACTCGTGGTATGTATGTCCGGTTCCTGGCAGATCAACGGTCTGGCCAATGATGTTGGCGATGCCTTTGACTGGGTCGTGGTCCCCAATCCAACCGGTGACGGTGGCTCTACCGGCGTGGCTGGTGGTGCTGGCTTCGCGGCTTTCGCCGACACCGAACATCCCGAAGCGGTCGGCAAGCTGATGGAGTTCCTCATGCAGGCTGACAACTACCACAACTATGTCTCCAATGTGCTCTTCCTACCGGCTCACAGCGAAGTCGCTTCGGCAGGGGTTGACTTCCAGTCAGACAACGAATCCGTTTTGGGTGCTCTATCCACCTACACCGCAGAGATCCCCAAGCTCCAGGATCAGGCCGTGGCGCTGAACGTGCATCCCTTCGCTTTTGCTTACTATCGCAACAGCGCTAACCGTATCGCCCAGTACCTGACCGGCGAGCTCACCCTCGACGAAGCTCTTGCACGGCTCCAACAGGATATCGATGACGCTATCGCCGAAGCTGGAGGATAATCAAAGATAAGTTAGTCGTTGGGGTGCAGTTTCAACCTGGATTACAGGCTGCACCCCAACAGATTGTGAGAGGTGAATAATGGCTGTGCAATCATCAGAAAAATCCTTCAGGGAGGTTTTCTTTCAGCTTCCCTCAAACACAATTGATTTTTTTATCTCGTTCGTTGATGTTTTTTTAAGTGCGATTCAGCGTTTGGTCGGCCTCAAAGGTATGCCATATGTATTTGTTCTGCCAAATCTGCTCGTTTTTGGCATTTTTATACTCTTTCCCATGCTGCTCAACTTTGCCTATGCATTTACAGGTGGCTCTGAGTTCTTTCTTAGCGAACGCCCCTGGGTGGGAACTACAAATTTCGATCAGCTCCTTACCTGTGACAACTTTCTAGATCCCAACACTTGTACCCAGGATCGTTTCTGGCGATCGATCTACGGTACGATGGGCTATGTCCTTGGTCAGGTGCTCTGGATGGTGGTGATATCCATTATCACTGCTCTAATACTCAACCGGGGTATCCGGGCCCGGGGATTCTTCCGGAGCGTCTTCTTCTATCCGGTGCTTCTATCGCCGATCGTGGTTGCCCTGATCTGGAAATGGATTCTGCAAGAAAATGGTCTACTGAATGGCATTATCGTTTCTTTGGGTTATGAAAAATTACCTTTTTTAGTTGATGCTCAGTGGGCTCGTTTTTGGGTGATTGGAATTAGTGTCTGGGCGTTTATGGGCTTCTATACATTGATTTTACTGGCTGGGCTACAATCGATTCCAGCCGACCTTTATGAAGCCGCTTCGATTGATGGTGCCAGCGAGTGGCATTCTTTCTGGTCGATCACCCTACCCTTACTTATGCCAACCTTGATCGTCGTTTTGGTCTTAGCATTAATCCGTGCTGTACAGGTCTTTGATATTGTGTTCGCCTTCACGGGCGGCGGACCAGGTACCGCCACGCTCTACATAGTTCAGTACATCTACGACAATGGATTTGCCAGCCCGAACAAACTATATGGTATTGCGGCAAGTGCTTCCTTGCTGATGGCCGGTACGTTGGTTGTTTTGACTCTGATTCAACTCCGTTTTCGCCGAGAGGAGGTGTAGGTACGATGGGCACAATCACATCCTTTTTGACACGTACACGTGGAAGAGGCAGATTACACTTTACAGACATCATCACTTATCTTTATCTAATCTTGGGTACCTTTCTTATGTTTGGACCAGTGGTTTGGCTGATTTTCTCCTCTTTTAAAACACAGGCTGAAATCGTTAAATTCCCTCCGCGCCTCTTGCCCTATCGCCAGGAAACCGTTGTTGTCGAAGGTTACGATGAACCTCTCCCTTTATACTTAGTAACCCTGGAAAATGGATCAACTGCCGAACTGGCGCAGGTGCGACGAATCGGTTTGGAATCTCAGTTAGTTGATCCAGCAAACCCGGATGAAATCATCAAGATCCCTATTGACCAACGTGAACCGATTGAGAAAGTGGTTTTTAGTTTTGATAACTATATTGAAGGTGTAGAGTCCTTCAACTTCGCCCGCTATTTGCGAAACAGCCTCATCGTGACAATTTTTGCCACATTACTCACGCTTTTAATTAACAGTATGGCGGCTTTTGCCCTGGCTAAATATCATTTCAGAGGCCGTGAGGCGATCTTCTTCATCATGCTCAGTACACTCATGGTACCCCTCTCAGTGATCCTTGTGCCTGTGTTCTTGGTCATAACCACAATCGATTGGAACAACAACCTGTTGGGTGTGATCGTGCCTGCAGCAGCAACACCAACGGGTCTATTCCTGCTACGCCAATACATGCTTACCATCCCGGATGAGTTATTGGATGCCGCTCGCATCGATGGAGCTAGCGAATGGCGTATCTACGCGCAGGTTATTCTGCCATTGGCAAAACCGGCACTGGCGGTCTTGACCATCTTCTCTGTGATGTGGCGTTGGAACGATTTCCTCTGGCCGTTGATCGTGCTCACCCGCAGCGAATTCTTCACGCTCCAGGTAGGTTTGAACTCCTTCCAGGGGGAACTCAACGTGCAGTGGCACCTCATCCTGGCCATGACGGTCTTGACCTTACTGCCGA
>DOXE01000124.1 GCA_003519205.1 Chloroflexota bacterium | reverse complement strand
CCCACCTGGCCGACGACGCGCATGATTGGTAGGCCTTTACCACCTAATTCAGCTTTAACCGGGGCTGCTGCCTCCGATCCGGTTTCCATGTCCGGCGTTTCAGGTACCGACCAATCCAAACTCAGGTGTGTTTGGGCTCCAGGATCTTCGCGGCGGGTAAACNNCTTGGCCGGATGCACATTGACGTCCACGTTTTCCGCCGGGAGATTTAGAAATATGATTGCCATTGGATACCGGCCCGTTGGCAACAACGTATGGTAGGCTTGAATTACGGCATAAGTTAGGCGATTGTCCTTGATCCAACGGTCATTGGCGAATAGGGAGATTTGTTTGCGATTAGCCCAATTTAAATTCGGCGGAGCGGCAAATCCCGATACGGATATCTCCTTTGCCGCGTCCCCGGTGGTTTCAGGTTGGGACACAATTAGCAATTGCTTCGCCGTCTCCGGCCCGTATATCGCGCTAAGCACCTCCCTTTTGTCTCCATTGCCACTGCTCTGAAAAGTGATGCGGTTATCATGGGTGAGCCGGAAGCGTATTTCCGGAAAGGCCAGCGCATAGCGGGTGACGTATTCGTCGATCAATCGTTTTTCGGTCGTAACCGTCTTTAAAAACTTCAGCCTGGCTGGAACATTGTAAAATAGATTTACGACGGCTAAGACGGTCCCAGGCGGTGCGCCAACTGATTCCAGGCTATTCTTCTGCCCTCCTTCCAGAGTCAAACGCAAGCCGGCCGAATCCTCTTTTGTGCGGCTGACTGCCGTAACCT
Source organism: Chloroflexota bacterium (assembly GCA_003519205.1). Lineage (GTDB taxonomy): Bacteria > Chloroflexota > Anaerolineae > Promineifilales > Promineifilaceae > UBA11865. The sequence goes on along the minus strand of DOXE01000124.1, from coordinate 6,740 downwards.
GGCTAACGGCCGCTATTGCCGCCAACGCTTCGCCTCTAAATCCTAGCGTTTCGATTGCCCGTAGATCAGATGCTGTTTCCAATTTAGAGGTGGCATGACGCATAAAAGCCACTTCCATTTCGTCAGCCGGAATACCGACCCCATCGTCTGCCACCTGGATGAGCTGCCGCCCGCCACCACGGACATCAACATTGATTGTCGTAGCTCCGGCGTCTATGGCGTTTTCAACCAGTTCCTTAACAACTGAAGCCGGCCTTTCCACGACTTCACCAGCCGCAATCTGGGAAGCGAGTTGGTCAGATAAGACTCGAATCGGCATAATCCAGTATTTTACCACACTGTTGGCAGCGACAGACCTGGGGAAGTATACTCGCTGGCGTTTGTGAATAGCCATGAGCGGTGATCCCGGGGCATGATAGTGTGAATCAGGCTCAGGCTATCAAGGCAGTAACAAAATAAAAGCTCGAGGTAAACAAGTGCCTTTCCAACCTACTTATGAGATAAAACCAGAACGGCAGGCTTATACGCTGGAGAATGGGCCAGTGGGCTGCCTGATGTTACACGGTTTTATGGGTGCGCCAATTAGCTCGCGCCCTCTGGCCGAATATCTGGCCGAACGGGGCATCACCGTCCATTGCCCATTATTACCCGGGCATGGTGAATTGCCTAACAAGCTGTACGGTGTCCCGCACCAGACCTGGATCGACGAAGCGGAGGAAGGTTTCGCCTTCATTAATGGGCGCTGTCAGGAGGTTTTCCTCATGGGGCATTCAATGGGTACCGTCTTATCCGCCCATTTGGCCAGCCTGCACGATGAGGTTAAGGGGATGGTTATGCTGGCACCCGCTTATGATATTCCCGATCGACGCTTATTAGCTACGAGCATCCTCCGTTATGTGATGCCTTGGTTCTATCCCTTGAAAATGCGAAGCTTGCGCCCACTGGTGAACAAACGCTTACTGGATTTCGATCCAACCCTTGACTTGAACGATCCGGCGGTGCAAGCCAGATTGCCGGAATTGACCAAGGTGCCAACCTCCGGTATCGACGAAATGCGAAAGATTATCAAAATGGGCCAGAAACTGTGGCCCACCCTCACTCTGCCATCCATCATCTTACAGGGGGATGAGGATGAGGTCATAGCCCTGGAAAATACCCAAACGTTATACGGTATGCTCCCCGGTCCAGACAAGGAGCTGATTATCTTGGAAGGAGCAAGTCATGAGTTGATGCGGCCGTTCGATCCCGCGCATGAGAGAGTGTGGCCGGCTGTTTTCGACTTTCTCAGACAACGTTCCCGTTTGCCCGTCACTTCACCAGCGTGCTAGAATGAGCCGATGGCTAAAATCGTCTTTATGGGCACACCCGATTTTGCCGTGCCCAGCCTGGAAACACTAATCACTTCTCAAGAAGTGATCGGGGTCGTCACCCAACCTGATCGACCGGCCGGCCGAGGCCGAAAGCAGCAATCGCCGCCCATTAAAATCGTGGCCGAAGCTCACGGAATCCCTGTCTACCAACCGAAGTCGCTGCGTAACGATGAGGCGGTTTTGCCTCTCCGAGAGTGGGCGCCGGAGATGATCGTCGTCGCTGCTTTTGGCCAGATACTCCGCCCGCATGTACTGGAGTTGCCACCGAAAGGTTGTCTCAACATTCATGCCTCCCTGCTGCCAAGGTGGCGGGGTGCAGCCCCCATCCAACATGCTATTTTGGCAGGCGACGATGAAACCGGCATCAGCTTGATGCAGATGGATGAAGGGTTGGATACGGGCCCTGTTTTTGTGCAGGAGGCAATCTCGATCGCGGCCGATGAAACGGCCACCAAACTACATAATCGGCTCGCCAAGCTAGGGGCAGCTTTATTAAACAAACACCTGAATGATATTCTGGCTGGTCGCCTGCTACCTTCTCCTCAGAATGATAACCTGGCTACTTATGCTCCAATGATAAAAAAAGAGGCCGGGACCATCGATTGGCACCAGCCAGTCGGGCAGGTTGACCGGCACATCAGGGCCATGACACCCTGGCCCAGCGCTTTCACAACCTGGTCTGGAAAAATGCTAAAAATACTGGCAGCCGAACCAATTAAAGACACTCATCTTCCGTCTGGCTTGCCAGGGCAGGTTGTGTTATACGAGGGCGCTGCCGTAATATTAGCTGAGAAGGGTGGCCTGCGGCTGAAGCGAATTCAACTTTCTGGAAAACGCGCGATGGAAGCAGATGATTTCCTACATGGCCAGCCCGATTTTCTGGGGGTTCATTTACCTAGTTGACGGTTCATTTGTTGGTCTAAGGAAGGAAGTTTTTTTATACANNTTGCAGCAGGTTGCCATTCATAAATCAGAAAAGTTTAAGAAGAGGGAGAATTTAAGAATGGAGGTCTTGGTTTTAGGCGCAGGGGCGGTTGGTTGCTATCTTGGTGGCCAGTTGGCTCGTTCGGGTCACAAAGTAACCCTTGTCTCACGCCGGCCGACGGCCGAAGCGATCAAGAGAAATGGGCTGACAATCATCGAAGGCGAGAAGCAGTATCGAACGAAGCCAGTCATCGTTTCCGCTTTACGAGAAGCATTTCAAAATGATAGCCACTTTGATTTGATCTTGTTGACCGTGAAAGCCTATGATGCTCAAGCTGCACTTTACGAGATGGTAGCCTTTTGCCCAACTGTGCCAAAGGTCATTACAATGCAAAATGGAATTGGTATCGAGGAGATCTTCATCGACGAATTCACTCCAGAGCGTATTGTGGCCGGTTCGTTAACGACTCCACTCAGTCACGAGACTGCCAATAGTGTCATCGTCGAACGGTCCGACCGGGGTTTAGCCTTAGCCCCAGCCCAACCAGGTACGGATATCTCGACCTGGGCCGCCCTCTTCCAACAAGCGGGAATCGAGACTATTTCACTAAACGATTATCGCTCGATGAAATGGTCCAAAGCCTTGTTGAATATGGTTGGTAATGCGACCTCAGCTATTTTAAATCGTCATCCTAAGCTCGTTTACAACTATGGACCGACTTACGATTTGGAAATGGAAATGCTGAAGGAATCACTGGCTGTCATGAAAGCCCAAAAGCTTAAGACCATTGATCTCCCCGGTGTCCAGCCAAATCGCCTGGCTGTGGCCGTAAATCGCCTACCCAAGTCCCTGGTAAAACCGATTCTAACCAATATCGTAACCTCTGGCAGGGGTAATAAGATGCCCTCGTTTCACATTGACCTCATGGCTGGTCGTGAACAAAATGAAGTCACCTATCATAACGGAGCTGTAGCTCAAGCTGGGGAAGCATTGGGTATTCCTACGCCGGTAAACGAAGCGTTAAATGATATTCTAGTCAAGATAGCCCACAGGGAAATCGACTATGAAGTGTTCAACGGACGTCCCAAACGATTAGTGGCCGAGGTTCAAAAGTATAAAAAGGCCAGAAAAAAGAAGAAATAATGGCCAGCGAATCGCAACTTCGCCAGGAAATCGTCCGGATTGGCCGTCTCATGTATGAGAAAGGTTTCATCAGCGCCAGTGATGGCAATATCTCCGCTCGACTGAGTCCAGATCGAATCCTCATCACTCCCTCGGGTCTCCATAAGGGGTTTCTGGAACCAGGCGATCTGCTAATCGTGGATGAGGACGGACAGCGGGTTGGTAACCGCACATTTGGCGGCAAGAAACTTAAACCAACGAGCGAAATGCCGATGCATCTGGAAGTTTACCAGCAGCGACCTGATGTTATCGCTGTTGTCCATGCCCACCCGCCTATCACGATAGCTTTAACCATTGCAGGCATCCCCTTGGCCGACTGCCTGTTGCCAGAAGTTATCGTGTTTCTGGGCTTAATTCCCACGACGACTTACGCTACTCCGTCAAGCGAGGAAAACGTCCTCGCCATCCGCTCCCTAATTGTCAAGCATGATGCATTGGTTCTGCAACGCCACGGATCCTTAACCGTTGGAGATAGCCCCATGCAAGCTTTCATGCGCCTGGAAACGGTGGAACAAAATGCGCGCATTGCCTTTATGTTAGCCCAGCTTGGTATACACAATCCGATGCCGCCCGACGAAGTGCGCAAATTATTGCAACAACGTGAGGCCATGGGTTTGAGCCGTCCTGGCGAAGCGGCCGACTTTTGCACCGTGTGTGGCGTCTGCCATACCGGAGCAGATCACGCCCCGACGATGCATTCTGGATCCCACCGAGATTGGATTGTAGCTAGAGGCAACCTTTCCCCTACTTCCGGACCTCAATTCCTCCCCCCNNCGAAAGCATTTTTGGGCCATCCTCGGCGGTTTGGCTCTCCTAGCTGCCATCCTGTTGTGGCTGGCACCAGGCGAGCAAACTTTAGGCAGTGGTATTAAATCGGTATACGTCCACGTGGCCTTTACCTGGACCGGGATGAGCGGTTTTCTCATTGCCGGCTTCGCCGGCCTTGCCGTGGCAATATTCTCATTATCCTGGTTACAAGATTGGGCTCATAAAATCGCCTGGGTTTCTTTAGCTTTTTTTACGGCTGGCCTGGCGATGAGTATCATTGCAGCCGGCATCAATTGGGGAGCCGTGTTCTGGCAGGAACCGAGAACAAACAGTGCCTTACAGATATTGGCGGCTGGTCTTATGGTTCAGGTCGCCAATAGTTGGGCCATACCCTACCGGCTAAAAGGAACCCTTAATTTTTTTCTGGCGGTCTTTCTAATTTGGTTGATCCAGATCACACCCCTGGTCCTTCATCCCGGTAATGCGGCCCGTTCGACAACGTCGATGGCCATCCGTTTCACTTTCTTTGCTCTATACGCCTTATGCACTCTTGCAGCTGCCTGGATCGTGATCACCTGGCAAGGAAATCACCACATTTCGCGCATCCCAGGCGAGGTACAATCTTAACCTACATGATGAAGTAACCTGGGCAGGCAACAAGCTTTATGTTAACATCAATCGGTGTTTCAACCCGGTACCGGTGTTGAAGACGAGTATTTTTTCGTCAGGGGCGAGCCAGCCCAGCGATTCCATCTCGTCAAAAGCCTTCCACATACCGATCAATCCGGTCCCACCGCCAGTTGGATAGATGATCACATCAGGTAATTGCCAGTCAAAAGCCATGGCCACTTCGTAACCCATGTTTTTTTGCCCTCAATCCGGTAGGGCTCTTTTAGGGTCGAAACATCAAACCAGTTCGCTTCGGCCGCAGCAGCAGCTGCTTCACGGCCCGCATCATTGATCAAGCCATTCACCAGGTGGAGGTCTGCGCCAGTCATCTGAACTTCCAGGATATTGATCAACGGCGCGTCTTGAGGCATTAGACATGGGCCGGCTGGTCGCGCGTTGATCTCGTCACGATCCAGTTCAACCGCAGCCTTAAGCAAATCATACCGGTGCCAACCTTCTTCCCCGTTCTCGGCCGCCAGGAATTTATGCCCTTCAGCCAGAACGATCCTTTTCACCAACAGCATGTTGTATAGATGATCTTCTACATACAGAATAAATTTGGTCATCTGGAAACCTCGTGTGGATCACTGGCGACAATGTTACCTGAAATGCGCCAACACCATAACATTTTTCCTACTGCAATTCAAAACAATAATCGCTATTATTATCATAGAGTTTATCAATACTTACTTGTTTAAGATGGCAGGCGCATCACAATCTGGGGGCTCGTCTAATTACTAGTCATGATCGGAAATGACGGTAGGGGCGGCAATGGAAATAGGACAGATTGAGGCCTTCATCGCTGTAGCAAATGAGGGAAGCTTCACTAAGGCAGCCGAGTATCTCAATATCAGTCAGCCTTCGCTGAGCAATCGAATATACCGCCTTGAACGGAGCCTGAACGGTAATCTGGTCGACCGGCGTTCGCGCCCAGTGCGTTTAACCCCCCAGGGAAAGGTTTTCTTGGCCTATGCAGAACGGGTCATCGCCATCCTATCAGCGGCCGAAGAGGTGATCCGAAACCAGCATGGCGAGGAAGCCATCCAGTTGAAGATAGGTTGTCCATTCTCAGTCGCGACCTATCTCATGCCTGAGGTCGTCAACCGTTTCAGCCAAAGCTTTCCTCAGGCAGAGCTACTAATCGAAACAGGTAACTCTGACTTTGTGGTCGATCAATTAAACGATGGCCTGATCAATCTGGCGCTGGCGGCTGCCTTTCCAAAGTACATCAGGCAGACCAAGATATTACTTCGTCTTCGCGACGAGATGACAATAGCCGTTTCCAAAAGCCATCCCCTCGCCTCAACACAGGGTCTTTCCCTTAATGAGCTATGGTCTTATCGAGTCTTGCTTATCCACTGGGGACCTGCATTCCATGCCTATGTGGAAAGCTTGCGCCAGATGAGTTCTAATTTAGGACCTTTGATTCGACTTCCTTTGGCCAGTGCTTTGCCGATGGCGCACCAACCCCATACAGTCACCTTTATGCCCCGAAGACTCGTCAAATCATCAGGCCTAGTTGAGATAAAGACGAGGGAATTTTCTTTCGCCTGGGATATCGCCGTGATGACCCGGCCCGGACGCACACTCGCCCCTTTAGAGGATTCGTACCTGAAGATCGTTGGCGATGTTTGGAAAGCCAGCGAACCAATCTGATCCCATTTTTTCCTTAATCCTCACTTTCCCATATAATTTGCGCTAGATGACTGGATAAGCGAGTTATGAAGCTCACGGTAATCATCCCAATCTATAATGAAGCCTCCACATTAGGGATCCTGTTAGGGCGCGTCAAGGAAGTGCCCATTGAAAAGGAGATCCTAGTCGTC